>CAZMZP010000020.1:0-58076 GCA_964570935.1 uncultured bacterium | reverse complement strand
AGTCGATGATGTTGCGGAGAAGCTCCCTCCCGATCGCCCCCTTCTTGGTGGAGGCGCCTATCACGGCCACGGAGCGGGGCTTGAACACGTAGTCCAACTCTCTCATCAGTTTCTGGTCCGTCATTTCCCCTTTCCCTTCCTTCTCGACTAGTCTCTTTCCGGTGATGTCTCTTGAGGCGAGCTTTTCTGTCAAACGGTCTGCGGTTGTCTTGCCCTTAACTGCGCTGGCTCCCCCAGGTTCGGCAGAGGAGCCAGCGTGTCATCTTATCTCAGAGCTGCTACCTACTTCGTCAGACTGGCCGGAGGGTTCGGTATCACGCCCTCCTTCATCAGCAGCTTCGTAGTGTCACGCGCGCGCTTGATGATTGCGGAGGCCAGCTCGAGGTGCTTTTCCTTCGTCAACTTGATCTGAGCCACACCCTCTTTGATGGCCTGCGCGCCGACTGCGACCGCCTCTCTCGGGTAGACCTCCCACTCGCTCATCTTCGGGATGATGTAATCCTCTCTGAGGCCCTTGTCCTGGGCGCAGCGGGCGAGCTCGTACGACGCCGCCAGACACATCTTGTCTGTGATGGTACTGGCTCTGACGTCCAGGGCGCCCCTGAAGATCCCAGGGAATCCTAGGGAGTTGTTGATCTGGTTGGGGAAGTCCGAGCGGCCGGTCGCGAATATCTTGCAGCCGGCTTCCTTGGCCTCCCACGGCCATATTTCCGGAATGGGGTTCGCGCACGCGAACACGATGGAGTCCTTGTTCATCGTCTTGACCCATTCTTTCTTTACGACACCTGGGCCCGGAGTGGAAAGCGCGATGCAGGCGTCCGTGCCCTTCAGGGCCTCCCCCGGGCCGCCCTTGCGCTGCTCTTCGTTCGATATCTCGCACATGTGCCATTTCTCGACGAACTTGTCCTTAAGCTCAGTGCGGCCCTTGTGGAGCAGCCCCTTGCTGTCTGTCATGTAGATGTTCCTGGGGTCAACGCCCGCTTCGATAAGCAGCCTGGCGATGCAGATGTTGGACGCGCCGGCGCCCACCATGGAGACTTTCATCTTCTCCATCTTCTTGCCGACTATCTTGACCGCGTTCACGAAACCGGCGACGGTCACCGCAGCGGTGCCCTGCTGGTCGTCGTGCCACACCGGGATGCTGCACTCGCGCCTCAGGGTGTCGAGGATTCTGAAGCACTTCGGCATCGCGATGTCTTCGAGGTTGATGCCGCCGAAGGAGGGCTGCAGATACTTGACAGTAAGGATGAAGGCGTCGGGGTCCTTGGTGCCCACACAGATCGGGAACACGTCAACGCCGCCGAGGTACTTGAACAGGAGGGCCTTCCCTTCCATGACGGGGTAGCCGGCCTCGGGGCCGATGTCGCCCAGTCCGAGCACCCTGCTTCCGTCAGTGATGACGCCCACGAGATTCCCTTTGTTCGTGTATTCGTAGACTTTCTCGGGGTTCTTGACGATGTCTTTGCACGGTTCGGCGACGCCGGGAGTGTACCAGATGGCAAAGTCGTCAAAATCCCTGACGACACACTTCGGGAAGACCTCGATCTTGCCTCTGAAGAAAGGATGAAGCTTCATGGCGTCCTTTGCCGGCTTCATTGCTTTCTCGAGAAGCTCTTTCTCGTTAATCATAAACCTCCTCCTGGGTTAAACGGCCCTCCGCGGGTCTTCCTCCTGGTCCTCGGGACCAGACGACCCGGGGGCGCCGCAAAAAAGGCCGACTTTTCCGCAAGAAGGTGATTTTCTCACAGCCGGAGGTACGATGCAAGGGAAAGTCTGGCGGCCGGGACACCGTCTCGTGATGCCGTATCGGTAGTAACGATTGATAATAAGATCGGTCTGCGGCCAATTGAGACGCAGCTCGGTCAGAGAAGCACGCAGATTGTGGTGCGGGTGGCGTGCCTGGTCGTAAACTCGTCCGAGGTATCGGGGCCGTAGCCGAGCATGACCGTGTAGTTGCGGCCCGGTATCAGCCGGCGGTCCCTCAAATCACCCGAATCCAGGGGGATGGCGAAGCTTATCTCGGTGTTGCCGTCGTACTCGCGGCCGTCGGCTTCCACGATGTTGTTTGTTCCGCTGGCAAAGACATCCGGCTGGTGGGTGGTCGGCCCGGAGCCGAACTCGTCGCTCACGTACACCCTGTCGCCCACGACGTAGCCGATGATGATGTTCGCGTCCTGCATCCTTGCGCTTGGGGCGAACCCGACTCCCACCCATCCCCGGGTGGGCGCCACCACGTTCACCCTCAGGAGGGCTCCGTCCACCTTCCAGCGAAAAGTGATCCCCATGGCGGTCGTGGAGTTGAAGCCGGCAGTGCCCAGGCCGACGGGACGCGATCCGCCCTCTTCACACCCCGAGGCCGGAATGAGGGCGACAAGGAGGAGGACGAGCAGCCCGAGTCTCGTTGCGCGAGCCCTTGCAGTATCTACCATGGCGACGGCCGTCCACTCCCCCGTAAGCACGTCCAACAGATTGTCTGACCCGAATGCGCGGCGAACCAGTCGCGACGGCCGCCCGCTCCGTTATTCTAGCATGTCCAGCAGACCCTGCGCATCAAGTACGGTCAGGTCGCCCCGTTCCACCTTGATGAGCTCCGAGTCCTGCAGTTTCTTGAACGTCCGCGACAGAGTCTCCGGGATGGTGCCCAGCCTGGAGGCTAGCACCCCCTTTTCCACGTCCAACGTGATGGTCTGGCCGTCCGCAAACGGGACCTTGAGCCGTTTGGCCAGGAGCACCAGGTAATTGACGAGCCGGCCCTCTACCGTGCGGAGCGAGAGACTGCCAACCTGTTCCGCCATCAGCCTGATCCAGGCCGCCATGGAGCCCAGCATCTTGAGCCCGACCGCGCAGTTCCTGTTCAGCTCTTCCACCAGAGCGTCCTTGGGGAAAAAGATGGTCTGTGTGTCCTCGAGCGCGCTGGCCGAGGCCGGACACGTCCGCTCTTCAAAGAAGATGCAGGCTTCGGCAAAGCTGAAACCCGGTTCGACGATGTGGAGGATGTGCTCCTTCCCGTCGGGCGATATCTTGAAAACCTTTATCCTGCCCTCTTCGACGAGATAGAAACCCGCGGTCTCCTGTCCCTCGAAGAATATGGCTTCGCCTTTTGTGAACCCGCGTCTCTGGGCTATGCCGGCCAGCGACTTGAGCTGAACCTTGGTCAGCCCGGCAAACATGTTGAACCTGGTCAGGGCCTTGTCCAGCTCTGCCGGCGGCTTGGGCAACCTTCCAGTCGGATTCATATCCGCTCCTCGCGCCCGGCCGCGATCACCGGCACGGCGCGTCTGTAGGCCGCTAGTCCTTCTCCGGAATCTCCACGGTCCAGCGCTCCCCCGTCACGACCTCCATCGCCACCGGGTTCTCCACCGACCGGGAGAGTCTGGTACCAAGTATGATAAACCCGACGAACGCGCAGATTCCCAGAATTCCCACCGGCCCCCACACAAAGAACGCGTTCCCGCCGCTCGCGTCCATGACTATTCCCCCCAGGAACGGCCCCAGGAAATGCCCGACCGAGCTGAAGAGCTCGAAGGTGCCCATGTATCTGCCGTACCTGTCGGGCGGCGACATGTTGGCCACGAGCGCGAGCGACGCCGGGCTCGTGAATATCTCCCCGAATGTTACCACAACCATGCTGGCTAAGAGCGCCACGAAACCGGCACCGTACGCTGTCTCGAAATGACCCGCGAACGCGGCCGAGAAATAGCCTACCGCATACAGCAAACACCCGACCGCCATCACGCGCGACATCCGAAACCGCTCCAGCAGCTTCACGCACGGGAACATCAGAACCACGACCATAAGGCCGTTGATGGAGAACAGATAACCGAGCTGTATCTTGGTGATACCGACCCAGTCCACGGAGTAGACCGACAGGGCCATGACGAGCTGGGCGGCCACCACGAAGAGCAGCATGGAGATGAGACAGTAGCTGGAAAACACCCTGTCACGCGCGACCGTCGCCATGTCGCGCAGACTGAGCTTGTCCGAGTTCGATCGCGTCCGCCTGTCCTTGAGCAGAGCCGAGAGAAGCACTAGGCCCGCCGCAGTCACCAGGCCGGAAATGAAGAACAGGAAGGAATAAGACCTGGATGCCAGGAATCCCCCGAGGGCCGGCCCGATGGCCCATCCCAGGTTTAGGCCGATGCGTAAGAAGGCGTAGGCCTCCTGCCGTTTGGAGGGCGTCGTGACGTCGGATATGAGCGCGCCGGCCGGCGGCTCAAATAGCCTCCCCGTGAACGTGCTCAGGATGACCAGGCCCGCTATGACCGGGAAGCCCGCCTTGCTCCAGACCGCGACACTCATGGCGAAGAAGACTACGGTCCTGAGAGACAGGGCCGTCACCATCACTCGTTTTCGTCCGAATCTGTCCGACAGCTCACCACCCACCAGGGACGCAACCGCGCCGGCGAGGCTGGCGCCCAAGAAGATGCTGCCGATGGCGGTCATCGACACATGCATCACGTCGTGGAGATACAGACTGAGGAACGGAAAGACGATCGAGAAACCAAGCGCGGTTATGCAGCGGCAGATCACCAGGACGTGGACGTTCCTGTCGTGCCCCTTGATCGTGGCCGGCAGGCCGAACAACGATGATTTGAGTGATTGTGCTGTCATCTATTTGCTGAGAGATTCGCTGCTCGTGATGTCGCGACCGCGCGTTCGAGCACGTGACGCGGCGCCCGGGTAGTCACAGAAATGGGAATGCGCCGGTCAGGCCGGCCCTCCCGGGCCCGGCCGGGCGGTGGCGCCGGTCCCAATCCGTTCGACGGCCAGCCTGAGCCCCCTGACGGACACGACCCTGACTTCGTCTCCGGCGGCCGCGTCTCCGAGAAAATCCGCGTCCCAGCGTTCACCCCTCACAGACACGGTTCCCCGCTTTCCGTACGAGACATCGACGGTGCCGGTCAGGCCGACGAGGCCTTCGACTCCGGTCGAGGGCCTGCTCATGATGACTCTGTAGACGACCAGGGCCAGGCCGAGGTTGAGAGCTGTGACTGCAAGGGCGATTGCGGCCCACGTCGCGGCCGGAAGCCGCGGGAAGCCTATCTTGAAAAAGAGGAAGATGAGCATGAGCTCGTCGAAGCCGAAGAAAAGGACCAAGCCCGCTATCACGAGCGGCTTCTTGAGCGGATTATTATGCCAGGTGGGCGGCATGTCGAATTGTCCAGTACGAGCCATCGCTCTAGGATAAGCCCAAATCGCGCCGCTGCAAACCAAAAAACCCATACACCGTCCGTGAGGGCAGTGGCATCGGCCCTGACCGTATGCGCCCGGGAAAGGTTGCGCCGGGCCGGCTGTTGGGGTAAAGTTGATTCCTGTTGCTTTCGTTAGACACCTCTTGCGACTGACGGAGAAACCGCATGGAAAAGCTCATCTACCTGGACAACGCAGCCACTTCGTTTCCAAAGCCCGAAGAAGTATACAGATACATGGACGAGTTTTACCGGAACTTCGGGGTGAACCCCGGGCGCTCCGGGTACGACCTGTGCATGGAGGCGGGAGAGGTTGTGGAGGGCACCAGAAAGCTCCTGACGGAGTTCTTCAACGGCGACGAACCCGACCGCCTTTGCTTCACCTACAACTCGACTGACGCCCTGAACCTCATCGTCAGCGGCATTCTCCAGAGGGGTGACCACGCCATCACCACGAACGTGGAGCACAATTCCGTACTGAGGCCGCTGTACCACCAGCACGTCGAGAACGGTGTCGAGCTTGATTACGTTCCGTTCGACGGCAAGGGTTTCGTCGTTCCCGAGGACGTTCAGAGGAAGTTCAAGAAGAACACTAAGCTCGTGCTGGTCAACCACGCCTCGAACGTCATAGGCACGGTCCAGCCCGTGAAGGAAATCGGCAAACTCTGCCGCGAGCGCGGCATTGCGTTCGCCATAGACGCCTCGCAGTCCGCGGGCAAGATCCCCGTGGACATGAAGGAAATGAACATAGACATCGTGGCGTTCACCGGCCACAAGTCACTGCTCGGACCCACGGGAATCGGCGGACTTTGCGTTCGGAAGGACGTCGAGATAAGACACACGCGGGCAGGCGGCACCGGCGTCCGCTCGGCCGTGCGCACGCATCTGAACGAGTATCCTTATAGGCTGGAGTACGGCACCATAAACACTATGGGCGTGGCGGGTCTCAACGCCGGACTCAAGTGGGTCAAGGAACGCGGGATCGGGAAGCTTCACGAGCACGAGATGCGGCTCACGACCATGCTGCGGGACGGGCTCAAGGACGTGGACGGCGTGACTCTTTACTGTCAGGACGATCTCACCGACCACATAGCGGTGCTTCTGTTCAACGTGAACGGGCTCGAGGCCATGGACACGGGCACGATGCTGGACGTGGACTACAGCATCGCCGCGAGAACTGGACTCCACTGCGCGCCGCTCGTCCACGAGCAACTGGGTATCGACAAGATACACGGCGGCGTAAGGTTCGGAATTGGCCCGTTCAACACCGAGGAGCACATTCAGAAGGCCATAGAAGCGGTGAAGGACATCGCACTGACCGCCAGAAAGCGACCGGTGCGCGGCAAGCCGAAGCAGTCGAGCGTCACTCTTTGAAGCCGGCCGGCGGCCCAATCACCAGTGCGTTCGCCGCGACCTCACAGACCGTCTTCACGTGTACCCCTAGCTTGTAGTGCTTGTTCAGCTCTGTGAGCTGGTCAATGCAGTTGTGGCAGGGTGCTGCTACTGTCTTGGCTCCGGTCCGGGTTATCTGGTCGGCCTTTATCTTGCCCGCCTTGATGCGCCTCTGGCTGAAGCGCGTCATGGCAAGCTGTCCTCCGCCGCCACCACAACAGTAGTTATCCTGGCGATTGGGCGCCATCTCCGTGAAGTTGAGCGCGGCGTGCTTCAGAATGAACCTCTGCTCTTCCACTATCCCGCCCAGGCGGACGAGGTTGCACGGGTCGTGCAGGGTAAGTGGCTCGGGGTTGTGCGAGGGATCAAGTGTGATGCGCCCGTCTCTGATGTAATCAGCCACTACTTCCAGGACGCTCTTCACCTCGAAACCGTACTTCTTGCGCAGCCACTCCGGCGCTTCCCATCTGTTCGAGTTGAACCCGTGGCCGCACTCGGCCAGCACAAGCGTCTTACAGCCGAGCTTCTCCATCGACTGGACCAGGCGGTCGGAAATGGCGCCGGCCACGTCGTCCTCGCCGGAGTAGAGTCCGTAGTTGGTCACGTCGTAGTTGTCGCTGGAGAAGGTCCAGTCCTCTCCGGCCGCGTAGAATATCTTTCCCGTTGCCACTATCGAAAGCGGAAAGAACTTGGGTTCTCTCGGGTTCACGGTGAACAGGAACTTCGCGCCCTTCTTGTCCAGCGGAAGTCTGGCCGCGGGATCTTTCACCTCCGACTGGAGCTCGGTCTCGAGCCACTCCACGGTCTCCACCCAGTCCTCGCGGGAGATCCCCATGCTGTTGCCCTTCCGGATGGCCGTCTCCACCGTGGACTTGAGGCCGTCCGGGACCAGGTCCAGCGAGGCGAGGGCGCTCCGAGCGGCGCGGATAAGGTACATCGTGTTGAGTCCCACCGAGCAGTTCATCGTGCACCTGCCGCAGAGCGAGCACCTGCCGAAGAGAGCGTCCACCCATTCGCCGACCATTTCGCGGTCCAGGTCCTTCGCTCCGACCCACGCCGGAAAGACCCTGCCCGCGAGACTGAACTCCTTCTTGAAGACTGACGCCACGAGGCCGACCTTGTAGGCCGGCGTGGATTCGAGTTCTCCGTCCGCGAGGTAGTAGTGACACGACTCGGCGCAGAGCCCGCAGTGCACGCACGAGTTCAGGTAGGCCGCGTACTCGGACGTGAGTTTCTCGCGGAGGACCTTGACGGCGTTTCTCAGGCTTTCGTCCGTGAGCGCGTCAATCTTCGCGATGAGTTCGTCCTTCGCCGCGATGCTGTTTCGGGCGTCGGCCCGAACCCCGCTGTCTCTGGCGTTATCGTCCGGCATCGGTGATTGCCTAACTCCGCGCCGTCTGGTGCGGCAGGCGGGCGCGTTTGCCCGCGGGCAGCGCCGACCTGCGTCCGAAGAAGATCCCCAGCAGCACGCGTGAATAGAAAAAGAAGAAGCAGTGCCGGATCTTTCCGACCGGCACATACAGGAACATCAATATCGAGACGGCGAAGAAGGGCCACTCGGTGGGTGCGCCGAGCCCCAAGGAGGGAACAACCGTCTGCGACGCCAGCGAACTCTGTCGGCCCAAGGCCTGCCACGCGCGGACCGCGGCCAGTATCACGAAGAGGGTGACGATCGCATTCGCCGCGTAGTCGTCAGGGCAGCTCAGCTTCCGGAGCGTCGGCGAGAAGGCCCGCTTCAGGAAAAGGGCCGCACCGCAGGCGCCTCCGGCCACGAGGGTGACGCGCAAGACAATAAGGAAAAACCGCGGCGGCGTCAGCGAAAAGACGGCGCAGGAGAGACAGGCGAGAGCCGCGAAGATGCCGACGTGATACACCACCCCGGCAACGTATGTGAGCGGGTGCCTGCGCGCGCTCTCCTTCTCCCACGGCATCATCCCCCTGCCGAAGACGTAGACGACTCCGGAGGCCTTGCTCCCCGAGTCCTGGGAGTAGAAGGGCCTCCTCCCGAAGGTCAGCGTCTTCAGGACCAGCACGATCAGGGCGACAAGGGCGAACAGGGCTGAGAGGACTACGCCGGCGCGCAATGCGTCTGGCATGAATGGGAATCCTTATCTAGACACAGCCGTCCGGCTTGGGAAGACCCGCGACCTTGCAGGCCCCCTTGGCGGGGCCGGAAGGAAAGAGCTCGTAGATGTGCTTCAGCTGAAACCCGGTGGTCTTGCAGATCTTGCGAACCATGGGGGCAAGGCTGTTCTCGAGATAGTAGGCGCGGATGAAGTTCACGACGGCCCAGTGGTCTTCCGTCAGGGTCTCGATGGCTTCCTCTTGTTTCGCAAGGGCTTCCGCCACTTCCTTTCCCCACTCTTCCTGGCGGACCATGAACCCTTCTTCGTTGAGCTCGATGGCCTTGCCGTTGACTTCCATGGACGGCACGCAGTCTTCCTTTCTGTTAGTGGGCGCGACCTGCCGGGCACAAACGCGAATGACCGCCTCGCTGCCGGGGATTCTGACCGGGCGCGCTGCCCTGGACCGGCTATTTTAGCACACCGCGACACTGGCCGCCAGAGAGGGGTCGAGCGGCAGCTCCCGGAGCCAAACGCAGGACCGCGCCACACCCTGACACGACGCGCCGGCTTCCCACTTCGGGACCGCGCCACACCCTGACACTTTCCCTTTGGCGTTACACCCTGACATTATCGCTTTGGCTCCACATCACGGGCCAGCCCGCTTGACTTTTGGGCCAAGATGTGATATGATAACTGTATACAAAACTTGGAATACTATATCTCAACCCCCCCCCACTTTTCATTCTGATGCCACCAACTAAGTCGTTCTGGACCTGTATGTATAGATGATACAGACTGCCTGCCGCCGGGCGGGAGTGTGCCCGGCGGGCTGGGATAGTGTGTTCCCAAGTGGGACGGATTACCCGTTCCTCGTTTCTGCCAGGAATCAACCGAAGGGAGCGATGGCCATGAAGCTTGGAGAGCGCGTGTTGAGGACGCTGCCGGCGGCGATGCTGCTGGCTTTTTCGCTGGGTTTCTGCTCGACGGCGGGAGCGGCTCAGGAGTTCTTCACCGAGGATTTCAGCGCCTACCTGTATCGCGACCCGATGAACACGACCGCCGAATGGAACACGAGTGCCGGCTTGATAAGGCTGTGGCCGTTTGAGCTCGCGCGCGCCGGCCAGTGCTATCTGTCCGGTAACGACGCCAGGGCGGTGACCGTGGCAGGAGAGTTCGCGTACGTGGCAGCGTCAGCGGCTGGACTCAAGATAGTGAACATCAGCAGCCCCACGAGCCCCACGCTGAAGTCGACTTGTGATACGCCGGGGCTCGCTTATGACGTCGCGATCTCGCGCAACTACGTGTTTGTTGCCGACGGGACCTCCGGGCTCCAGGCCATCGACGTCAGCGACGTGTCGTTCCCGTACGTCGCCGGGACCTGCAACACGCCCGGTACGGCTCGTGCTGTCGCCATATCCGGCGACTACGCGTTTGTGGCTGACGACGACTCGCTGCAGGTGATTGACATCTGGAATCCCACCAATCCCTTGTACTTCAAGTGCATCGGCAGCGCTCCAATCGCAAGCTCGGGCAACGCCTACGACGTGAGCGTGGCGGGAGACCTGGCGTATGTGGCGGCTTACGACGGCGGACTGCAGGTCTTTGACGTGTCCGACCCAACCAATCCCACTCCGTACGCGACTTACACGACGGCCGGCAACGCCGGAGGCGTCGTCGTCGCGGGCGACGTGGCTTACGTGGCGGTCGCGGCCGCCGGCGTTGAGATAGTGGACGTGACCGGCCCCACACCAAGTCAGAGGGGATTGTGTGACGTGCCCGGCATAGCGGTTGGGCTGGCCGTCACGGGGACCTGGGTCTATGTGGCAGGCGGTACCGCCGGAGTGCAGGTGGTCGATGCCAGCGACCTCGCCTCCCCGGTGTGGGTGGACAGTTGTACAACTCCCCAGGTTAACGGCGACGTCGCGGTCGAGGGCGGCTACGTTTTCGCGGCCGCATCCACGGCGGGGCTCGAGGTCGTAAAGGTCGCTGAGCTCACGCCTCCGCTCCTGGTCAAGGACTTTCCCGTGCCGGGACTGGGCACCGACATCGTCATCTCGGGCGAGAACGCCTTTGTGGCGGCCAACGGCGGCGGCCTCCGGATCTTCAACGTGACATACCCGGACAACCCGGTGCAGCAGGGGAGCTTCACCCAGGCCCACGCAAACGGCCTGGCGGTCGACGGCAACTATGCCTACGTCACGGACTCCGACAACAGCTGCCTGTGGGTCATGGATGTGACCGACGTGGGTCTGCCTGATTCCCTGGCGAAGCTCGTATTCCCGGGAGACTCCCCGAAGGCAGTAGCCGTGTCCGGAGACTACGCCTTTGTCGCCGCCGCCGGGGCCGGCATTCTTATCGTGGACGTAAGCGACCCTTCGAACCCGTCACACATCGACACCTACGACACTCCCGGTTCCGCCGAGGGAATCACAATCTCCGGTGACTTTGCGTTCGTGGCCGACGGCGCTTCCGGGCTACTCATACTCGACGTGAGCAGCGCCGGCAACGTGTCCTCCGCCGGGAGTGCTGACACGCCGGGGTACGCGTTCGACGTGGCTGTCTCGGGTGACTACGCCTATGTCGCGGACGGTGGGTCGGGGCTTCAGGTAATGGACACCGACAGTCTGTTCATGGGTCCCAGGATTGTCGGCGCATACAACACACCCGGCACCGCCCGGAAGCTTAACGTTTCGGGAGACTACGTGTTCATCGCCGACGAGACGTCACTTCAGATAGTCAACGTCTACAACCCGTCGACACCGTACCTGGCCGGAAGCCACGGCGTTCCCGGCGGGTCGATGGCGATATGTCCGTGCGGCGATTTCGAATTCCTGACCTTCTTCGCCGATGCGGCCGGCGGGATACGGGTCATTCAGGTCTTCCAGCGGGACTACAACACAGTAGACAACCAGGTTCAGTCGACCGTCGTGCTCACGCCGCCGGACTCGATACTCGCCGTCAGGGTCTTCAGCGCCCAGGAGGACTCGGTTTACTGGTACGTCAGCGCCACCGCCGGAGAGCTGTGGGACCCCATTCCCAGAGACGGCGAGTGGCACACGCTGTCCCATCCCGGCACCGAACTCGTCTGGAGGTCGAAGCACTACTACAGACGGTACGGCGCCAACCCGGGCTGCGCGTTTGTGGAGATTCAGCTCAAGTACGATTACGCGGCAATCGACTCCGTCAAGGACGTGGCAGAGGACCAGGGCGGATACCTCAGGATACGGTTCAACAGCTCGGGCCTGGATTACGGGGGAAGCCCGGCAGGAATGCCGCCCGGCGCCTACGGCGTCAATCAGACCAGCAGCGCTACGAGTTACTACGTCCACCGCCGAATAGACGACATCGGGTTCTCGGATGAGGTGCGGGACAAGGGCTCATGGATTGAAGAGGGCGGGTCCGTGTTCGCCACGCTGGGAGGGGCGACCGTAGAGCTGCCCGTCTCTCTGGGCGACGCCCGCGCCTTGGTGTACGAGAGCCGCTATTTCTACTCGTTCCCTCCCATGGCGGTGCAGAGTCTTCCGGACGGATTGTGGGAGGTGGTCGGCGCGGTTCCCGCAATGCAGCAGCCGGTCTACTACTGTCTCGTGCCGTCTGCGTGCGACTCGATGTCCACATACAGGTACACCGTGTACTGCGTCACCACGCACACCACCGATCCCGAGGTCTTCTACTGCAGCCCGCCTGACAGCGGGTACAGTGTGGACAACCTCCCGCCCGCGGCACCTCTTTCGCCGAGGGGCGAATATGAGTATCCGCCGCCGGTCCTCTACCTGACCTGGGACGGCAGCCCGGAGCGCGATTTCTCGCACTACACAGTCTACAAAGGGGACAACCCGTACTTCGTGCCCAGCGTCACGAACCGCATGGGCGCCCCATGGGAAAACTCCTTCGTGGACGAGGAGTTCGACCCCGACGCGGACAGCTACTACAAGATCAGCGCGTGGGACATCCACGAGAACGAAGGTGCGTTCTCGCTCGTCGGACCGGAGAACATGACTCACGTCGAGAATCCTCCGCCGGTCCCGACCGTCACACAGCTGGAGCAGAATGCGCCCAATCCGTTCAACCCGGTGACCGTGATACGGTTCTCTGTCGCCAGGCCCGGGCTCGTGTCCCTGCGTATCTACGACGTGCAGGGAAGGTGCGTGCGAACGCTGGTGGACGACCTGAAGAGTGTCGACTGTTACGAGGTGGCCTGGGACGGACGTGACGACAGTGGAAGCACAGTGCCGTCTGGCGTGTACGTCTACAAGCTCGCGGCGCCGTACCACGCCGAAGCCAGAAAGATGGTACTGGCGCGGTAGTGTTCGAATGAGGAATTCGCGCGCCCGGTGTCAGCATGCCGGGCGTCGGCGGACCGCAGCGGGCACGCCCGCGGCTTGGACGATGACAGGGCTCGACACAAACAGCGCCGGCTCCCTGCAGGGGCCGGCGTTACGTTTTCTGCTGCTTCTTTTCGGCCGCCGGGAAAAGAATGTTGTTCAGGATGAGCCGGTATCCGGGCGAGTTCTTGTGCAGGGCCAGATTTGTGGGTGGGTCGCCGATTTCGTGCCTGAAATCCTCGGGGTCGTGGCCGCCGTAGAAGGTGAAGGTCCCCTTCCCGTAGTTACCGTGGAGGTACTTGACTTCATCCGTGCCCTCGACCTCTCCCAGGACGACCACCACTCCCTTCAGCGTCTTCTTGTTGAAACCCGTCGTCTGCCCCATGAACTCGGGGACCGCCCCAACGTGGTCCTGAGTCAGCATGGTCGGCACCGGGTCTCTTTTCGCCGAGAACTCGAAAAGCGTGAAGTAGGACCTAGGCCCGCGCCTCAACGCCGCGTCGCTCACGTCAATGTCGGAGAACTCGTACGCGAGCGGGTTCATGGTCAGCTTGAAGTTCTCGAACGCGAACGTCCTCGAGAAGTCCAGGCGCCTGTCGGCGTCCGGCTCTGGCGGGTCGCCGTCGAACTGTTCGAAGAGGAAGTCGATTCCGGCCGCGGCAAGCGCTATATCAAAGCTGTCCGTGGCGGAACACATCCCGAACATGAACCCACCGGCTGCTACGTACTCCTTGACCTTGCGCACGACCGCGGCCTTGTGCTGCGAGACCTTGGCGAAGCCGGCTGCCCGCGCCGCCTGCTCGTAGCTGGCCTGCTGCGCCTTGTACCACGGCGCATTTCTGTACGCGGCCCAGAACTTCCCGTACTGCCCGGTGAAGTCCTCGTGATGCAGATGCAGCCAGTCGAACTCGTCCAGCCTTCCCGAGAGCACGTCATCGTCCCAGATGCGGGTGTACGGAATCTGCGCGTACTCGAGCGCCAGGGTGACGGCGTCGTCCCAGGGCAGTACGGTGGGAGGGATGTACACGGCTATCCTGGGCGCCTTCTCCAGGACGACGACCTCCATGTTGCCTTCTTCCATCTCGCTGTGGATGCGGGCCACGTCCGCCCCGGTCACAATCTCGTACGACACCCCCATGACGTCGGCCTGACTCGTCACGTCTTCGGAGCCCAGCACCAGAAACGACCCACCGCGGTAGTTGAGAAGCCACTCGACGGCGATTCCCTTTTCCAGGCACTTGAACGCGAGCCCGTAGGCGCGGAGATGGTCCGTCTGCTCGAGGTCCATGTTGACGAGAACCTCGGCCCCGCAGAAGGACGGCGCATTCAACACTAGGAACATAATCGCCGCGGCAGCAAGCACGGTCCTGAGCATCTTCACTTCCTGTCCCCCGGCGCGCCGGACGCCAGCTTGTTGAGGAGGGCGCGCGCTTCAACCGCGTACGACGTCCCGGGGAATCCCTTCGCAATCTCCTCGCACTCCGCGACGGCCTTGTCCTTCTCACCCAGCGCCTCGGCGTAGAGCCCGGCTATCTTGAGCTTGCAGACCGGCACCAGACGGCTCCGCGGGAACCGCGCTTCGAGAAGACGGTACTGGGTGACGGCGTCAGAAAACCTGCGCAGTCCGCGCAGTATGTCCGCCTTCTTCGCGAGCGCGTCGTCCGCTATCAGCGGCGAGGAGGCATCATGCAGGATACCGTCGAGGATCGCCAGCGCGCTGTCCGGCGAGCCGGCCAACTCAGCCAGCTCGGCCCTGGCATACGCGGCCAGCGACTGGGGAGCGGACCCAGAGTTCTCGTCGATCATGAGTAGCCGCTCCACCGCGTCGTTCACAAAAGGGCCCTCGAGGTTGTCTTCAAGGAATGAGATGTATTCGTCAGTGGCACGCTTGGCGTCTCCCGAAAAATACAGTATCTCGGCTCTGAGGAAGCTCAGACGCTGGAGCGCGGCCTCGTCAGAGACCCTTCCGGTCGTCTTCGCCTCAACGGCCACGGATTCCGCCAGCGTGAACTCACCCTGGCGTAGTCTGCTCTCACACAGCAGCACGTAGACGTCCGCCCGCTCGGCCGGCGCCAGGTCGCGTTTCAGCAGCTCTTCCAGCTTCCCCGACGCCACGGCGAACCTTCCGGCTTCGAAGTCCTGTCTGGCGCCGCGCGTGAGTCCGCTCGCCGCCCGCACCGTGCCAGTCTGCGTGGCACGGCCCGTACCCCCGCCCGCTGCCGGCCCACCGTCAGTCCGATTCACGCCCGGGCCGCCGGTCAGTACGACGCAGCATGCGAGTGCGGTCATCGCCGCGCGCGCGGCGGTCCTCATTGCTTCGTCCCCCCGGACAACGCCCGCAGATATCTTTCGACCAGCTCGCGGTAGGTCTCGGGATACCGCTCTGCCCTTTCTCTGAGCAACTGCAACTCGAGTTTCTCGCTCTCCCGGAGGAGCTCCCGCGGCAGCTCGGGTGGAGAAGGCCTGCCCTGAAAATCCTGACCCGGACGCGAGTACCGTTTACCAGAATAGTCCCTCTGCTGGACTGATTTCTGCGCGTCCAGGAGCCGGCTCAGGATCTGGTTCTGCTGCTTGAGCAGTCTCTCGTCAATTTGACCCGACCCCATGCGACCCTCCACGCCCCGCATCTCATCTATGATGTCCTCGATTCTGCCGAGTATGTCTCTTCTCTCTCCCATGGCCCGGGCCACGTCCTCCATCCCCTGTCTCACCATCTCCTGCTGCGCGGCCATCCGCGAGAGGGCCTGCTGGTCCGACTCGCTCAGCCGGCCGACCTGGTCAAGCCGCGAGTACAGCGCCTCCGCGTCGCGGTTAATGGCCTGCTGAAGCCCGGACAGGGACCGCATGCGCTGGAGACCGCTTCCGGCGCCCATCCCGCCCTGTCCGGAACACATTGACTGCTGGGCTACCAGCAGAGACTTGAGGACGTCGTTCACAAGCCTGAGAGCTTCCTTGCTCGCGGTGATGCCCTCGGCCGTCTTCTTGTTCTCAAAGGCCCTGAGCGCGTCCTCCATCTCTCGTAGAGACTTGCCCAGGTCCGTGGAAGTCTTGTACGTCATGAACGGCGCTTCCTTGGCGATCTCCAGCAGCCTGTCCGTTACGGACGACGCTCCGTCCAGGATCGTCTGCTGTCTCATAGCCGGGTCTCCGCAGGCCTCGCGTCCCGCGCACATCGAAAGCTCTTCCTGCGCCTTGGAGATCTCCAGCAGCTCGTGAATGTTGCGCCTCACCTTCTCCGTGACCTCGGCTGTTCGACCCATCGAGAACTGCTGCTCGGCGCTGGCCAGCGAGTCGGCCGCGTTGTACAGCGCGGCCTCGATGTCACGCATGAGCTTCCTCAACGTGGCGGTCTTCTTCGACCGGAGCATACCGGCGGACTGCGATATCATGTCCTTGAGTCCGCTCTTATCCATCGAACGGGATACTTCCTCGAGCGCTTTTGACAAATCCTTGTCGCTCGCTTCCTTCGCCAGCTGCTCCATCTGCTGCTTCAGCTGTTCCAGCGCGTCGCCGACGTCCTCCTGGTCCTTGGCTGCCTCGGTCATGTCCGGATTGGATTTCTCCAGCTCGCTGCCGAGCTCCGTCTCCCTTTCCGCGAGACGCATCGCTTCTTCCACCAGGGCCCTGAGCTTCTCGTCCTGCTTGATCTGTTTCAGGAGTTCAATTGCCCTGTCCAACCCTTGCATGAGGTCGTCTTGTGAGAGGGATGTTTGCGCCATCGCCTCGGCGATCGCTTCCCTGTCCAGCTTGGCCAGCGCGCTGTTCAGCCGGTCAATCGCGTCCTTGAGCTCGGGGCTCTGGATCTCCTCCAGCAGCTTCGAAAGTTCCTGGACCTTGTTCAAGAGCTCCCAGTTCACCGGGTCGTGGCTTTCCAGTCTTCGCACGTCCTCCGCCAGCGCCTGGCCGATGCGGTCTATGTTCTCGAGGACCTCCCCGGAGGTCTTACCCACGCCCTCTATTTCCTTCTTCTTCTCCCAGGACACCGGCGCATCCTGCCGCATATCCATCGCGAGCTGGTCCAGGGCTTCCTTGAGCGTCCGCGCTTCTTCGAGGATGTCCTCCAGTTCGACGACCTGCTCCGAGTGCTCGGCTTCCATGCCGGCGTAGATCTCGGCCATAGTCGGGAATCGCGCGGTCATCAGCGGAGTCCTGGCTGGTTTCGGGCCAGACACGGCGTCGTTGTCGAACACTTCCAGGAAGTAGCTCACGCTCTCCCCCGGAAGGAGTTGAAGCGGTCCCGTGTCCCAGAAGTACGTCAACGCGGTCTCTCTGGTCCCTTCGCGGAACGTACCTATCTCCTGTTTCCTGACGTTTTCTGGGGTTGTGAAGTAATGAAGGTACAGCGATGAAAGTCCGTAGTCGTCCGCGCAGAAGATCTCGAGCGGGAGCTCCATGCTCTCGTCCAGGTCGGTCTCCGGTGCGGGTGCAATCAGCTTGATGAACGGATAGAAGTCTTCCTCCGACTTGATGGAGTAGGGCGGAGACGTCCATTCCTGGCCGCTCCGGCCGCGAGCCGTGATGCGGTACGTGCCGTCGCGGGTAATGACGAAGCCCGCGGAGTGACTCCGGGCCGATTCCCGGTCGAGAGACAGCGTGTTTCCGTTGTCGAACGCCAGGCCGGCGGACGAGGTCTCGCGCGTGAAGTTCGCACGGAGGCCGACCCTCGTCCCCTTGAGCGCCACGAGGTCGCCCACGACCGTTCTCACGACGCGTTTCTCCACGCCGCTGTATGCCGGATACTCGTACTCGATGGTCAGCTCCGCGAGGTCGGGCGGCGCCTTGACCGAATCCGTGGCAGCGCTTCCACCCGGCGCCGCCGGCGCCGGCGCCCGGAACGGGCTCAGGACCAGCGAGGAGAATGCGGGCTGAAAGGCGCCCGGGACGAACACCAGAAACGCGGCCAGCGTGGCCGCGGTCAGCAGGAACTTGCGCGCCCAGGAACAGATGTCCCGCGACGGCAACAGACTTCCGCGTTCCAGGGCTCCGCTCAAGTCGGAGCCCTCACGGACTATCGCTTCCATCATCTCACGGGAATAGAACGACGACAGCTCGCCGATACGGCCTCCTATCTGAAGCGCCGAAACGACGAGATTCTTGCGGCCCGGCAGAATCTCGTCGGCCATCACCGCCACTCTCTCCAGACGGGGCGTTCGGACGAACGGCAGAATCAGGGCGAGGACGAGAAGCGCGGCGGTGCCGAACACGGCCGCGAACCCCAGAGGCGCAGTCAGCACAGAGCCCGCGCCCGCAATCAGAACGATTCCGGTCGTGACCAGGAGGATGGCGGCGGACAAGCTGAGAGCCCTCAGGAGCCACAGGCCCAGATGACCCCGCATCAGGGTTCGCCTGGCCAGCGTGAGGTTGTGGCGCAGAATGCTGTAAGCGTCCGGGGCCATGTCTTTGTCCTTGCCGGTGATGACCCGGCGCCGGGGCGGGACGGACGGGGCGGGTCGTGCGGCAGTCTAAATGCTAATGCGTGAGAGCGTAGATCGCAACGTTCACGGCCATCTTCATGGCCTGTTCCCTCTTGTCGGAAGGGTCGCCGTGGATCTCGGCGTCTTCGAGCCCGTCACCTATGTCGGCCTCATGAGTAAAGAATACCACAACCCTTCCTTCGTGGACAATCGCGTAACCCCGCGGCGGCAGGCCGTCGTGCTCGTGAATCTTGGGCGGTCCCTGCGGAAGGTCGTAGAAGCAGTGGTAGATGTCGTGAGTGAACGGCAGCTCGATCAGGTCCTTGTCGGGAAAGATCTTCTTCATCTCCTCCCTGAAAGTCTTCTCCAGGCCGTAGTCGTCGTCGGCAAACAGAAACCCGCCGTTCTTCAGATGCTCCCGCAGTTTCTCGGTCTCTTTGCCGGTGAAACGCACGGGGCCGTGTCCCGACAGCCACAGGAAGGGGAAATTGAAGAAGTTCTCGCTCCCGGCCTCGACGGCCACTTCTTCCTCGGACGCGATCTTGACCGAGGTCCGTTCCTTGAGGGCGCGGAGAAGGTTTCTGAGCGACGTCTTGTTGCCGTACCAGTCGCCGCCGCCGCCGTATTTTACGCGGCCGATGGCGAACCCGTCTATCGGCGGCAGCTTGGGTACCGGACGGGCGAGCGCCGGCGGCGCGAGGACGGCGACGAGCAGGAGGCTCGACGCGGAGACGGCGAGAACAATGGGCCACACTCTCATAGTAGGAATGCCACCTTCTTCGGCGGGCTGCTAGCGCGCAAACATCTCACCGAGAACCGACAGGACCCGGCCGGCAGTGCGTGCGTCGAGACGTCCGAGTCTTCTCATCAAGCGAGTTTTATCCACGGTCCTGATCTGGTCCAGGACGACTTGCCCCGATTTCCCACGGAACCGGCATTGCACGCGGGTCGGATATACCTGGCCCGCGGTGGTCATCGGGGCAACTATCACCGTTCGGATGTATTGATTCATCTCGTCGGGAGATACCACGGCGCACGGCCTCTTCTTGCGAGTCTCGCTGCCCATCGTTGGGTCGAGGTTCACCAGATAGACGTCGAATCGGCTCACTTCCACTCCCATTCCTCCTCGTCCCACCGACTTGAGGCGGCGACGTCGCCGTCCAGCAAGGTGTCGTCCCCGCGCGCGGCCATGACCCGAAAGGCCTCGGCCCACGTCGCGCGGGGGCGGTCCGCACGACTTATCACCAGCCGGTTCTCTTCCACCTCCAGGTCCACCTCCCCCTTGATTCCGGCCTGCAATATCAGAGGCTTCGGAATCCGAATTCCTTGTGAATTGCCGATTCTGACGATTCGCGTTTTCATGGCGTTTCACCCTCCGTAACTACATTGTAGCTACGTCGACGAGGATTGTCAAGTCGAACAGGAGGACAAACTTGAGGGGGTTGAAGCCTCAATCCTGGATCTTTATCTCCGACACTACCCAGCGGTCGGCTTCAAATCGCAGTCCTATCCGCACCTTTTGTACAGTCACCTTGCCGCCCGGTTCCCTGCGGAACGACCACTGCGCCCTGGCGGACGGCGGGTCGTCTCCGCCCTTGGAGTACTTGAACTCCACGAACTCGAAGGACTCCGTCATGGTGAACCTGAACTCGTCCCTGAGCATGTAGGCTGCCTGCTTGTTGGAATAGAAGGCTTTCTCGGGTGCGGATTTCTCGAGGCGCAGGACGATCTTGTCTTCGGGCAGGAACTGGACAATGGAGTCGGGCTTACCCTCGCTCCAGGCCTTCTCTATGGCCGCGAAGACGCGGAGCGGCGTGGGCGAGCTCACGGCACCCAACTGAGAAGACTGGGGTTGAGACGGAGGCTGGTCCGCCTGTGCGGCTTCGGCCTCGGACTGAAGCTGCGATGCGGCGGCAGCGCCCACGAAAACAGCGCGTGAGCCGCCGGGTACGACGCCGCCCATCAGCGGGAGCGCCGCGCTGAAGACTGCTAGAAGAGGGACTGCAAACGAGGCTCGCACGGTAACTCTCCTCCCGCGCCGAGCACGGATACTGCGGACGCGACGGACACCCCACCTGTATCCACGCACGGGCCGCCGTCGCTCTCTACTTGCTTCCCCTCAGCCTGGTCGTCTCGGGGCCGCGGATGTCCAGCGCCAGCGCGCTTGCCACGAAGACCGAGGAATAGGTGCCCACGACAGTACCGAAGAGCATCGTCACGGCGAAGTCACGGATTACTTCACCGCCCCACACGATAAGCGCGATGATAGTCAGGACGACAGTGAAGACCGTCAACACTGTGCGGCTCAGCGTCTGGTTCACGCTCAGGTCTATCACTCTCGCGAAATTCTCGCGCCTGAGGAGACGGGACTGCTCGCGGACCCTGTCGAACACGACAATCGTGTCGTTGATGGAGTATCCCGCGATCGTCAGAATCGCCGCCAGAACCGTGAGCGAGAACTCGATGTTCAGCACCGAGATAAACCCGACTGTCAGCACGATGTCGTGAAACAGCGCGATCACGGCGCCCAACGCCATCATGAATTCGTAGCGCCAGCCGACGTAGATCAGAATACCGCCCAGCGCGATCAGAATCGCCCACACCGCCTTGTTCCTGAGCTCCGACCCTATCTTCGGCCCCACGGTCTCTTCTCGAAGCAGGGTGACCGTGGTTCCGGACGCGGTAGCCTCGATGGCTTCCTTTATCTTCGGAAACGCGTTAGTCTTGGCCTCGAGAACACCCAACCGGAAAAGGTACTGGCCGCCGCCTCCGATGTTCTGGATTTCGGGTCTTCCGACGCCCGCCCTGTCCACGGCGGTTCTTATCTTGTCCGCATGCTGCGGAGGCTCGACTTTCGCCTCGATCACCGTCCCGCCGGTGAAGTCAACGCTGAGCCTCGGGCCCCCGTGCGCGATTAGCGAGATTATGCTGACGGCGATGAGCGCGCCAGACGCCATGTAGGCGAACTTCCTGCGTCTCATCCACTTGATATCCAGGTCTCCGAATATTCGAAGCATTACTGCACCTCTCCTCTATATGCTCAGAGTCTCGAGTCTGCGTCTCGCGACGATCCCGTCGAATATGATCTTCGTGACAAACACGGCGGTGAATACGTTGGCTATCAGGCCGATGCTCAGCGTGACCGCAAAACCCTTTATGGGACCCGTTCCGAACTGGAACAGAACGAGCGCGGTGATGAGCGTGGTTACGTTCGAGTCCAGGATCGTCCTGAAGGCACGCTGATAACCGAACTCGATCGACCTCGCGACGGTCTTCCCCGTCCGGAGCTCTTCTCGTATTCGCTCGAAGATGAGGACGTTGGCGTCCACCGCCATACCGATTGTCAGGATGATTCCCGCTATGCCGGGAAGCGTGAGCGTCGCGTGGAAAGCTCCCAGCACCGCCAACAGAAGCCATATGTTAAGGAACAGCGCGATGATCGCGATGACACCCGAGAATCTGTAGTAAATCAGCATGAAGAGGATGACCATTATGGAGCCGATGATGCCGGCCTTGAGACCCTTCTCGACCGAGTCCTGTCCGAGCGACGGTCCCACGGTCCTTTCCTCAATCACGTTGAGCGGAGCGGGCAGCGCGCCGGCCCTCAGCACTATGGAGAGGTCGGCCGCCTCCTTGTCCGTGAAGCTCCCGGTGATGGACGCTTCGCCGCGAGGGATTCGCTGGCGGATCACCGGGTCGGAACGCACGTTGCCGTCCAGGACGATGGCCAGCTGCCGGCCCACGTTGGCGCCGGTGACTCTCGAAAAGATGGTCGAGCCCCGTCTGGTGAAGTTGAGGAGCACGCCGGTCGAGTTAGGCCGCTCGGAGTCAAGCCCCATGCCGACTCGCGCCGTGGCCACTTCTGCGCCGGTCAGCTCGGCCTTGTTCTCAAGGAAATACAGTATCTTGCCCGTTCTGCCCTGCAGGGTCGCATTCTCCGAGCCCCACAGCAGCCTGGAATCCAGCATGGCGACCGTGTCCGCTCCGATCGCGGCCAGGAAAGCCTGCACGTCGGGCAGGTCCTCGTCAGCAAAGAAGACTCCGCCCTGTTCGAGCGAGAGCATTCTGGACGAAATCGGCTTGGCGGGGTCGAAGTACGGGTACTTGGAAGTGTCGGACGCGGCCGGCACCCTCGTCGCGACCGCCACGTCCAGCCGATCCAGAAGGGCTCTCGTTTCGTCGGGCGTCTTCACTATGATGAACTCGAGGAGCGCTGTCTGGCCGATGAGCGTCTTGGCCCTCTGGGGGTCCAAAAGCCCGGGAAGCTGAACCACGATCCTGTTCTCGCCCTGCCTCTGGATGAGCGGCTCCGTCACGCCGAACTGGTTTACCCTGTTCTCGATGACTTCGCGCGCGCGGTCTACGGCGTCCTTCGCCTCCTGCTCGCTGAGCCCGGTCTGGTCAACCTCCAGCACGAGGTGCATGCCGCCCTGAATGTCCAGTCCCATCCTGAGCGCCTTGTCCCTCAGTTTCTCGGCCTGTTCGTCCGGAAGGGCCGCAAACTGCTGCTTCGGCATCGTGTAGACCCTGAGGGAGGGCCAAATGTACCAGATTGATGCCCCGAGAATGATGATCGTGACTATCAGTTTCCACCTTTGACCTTTGTACATTCTTTATCCCCTTTGTGTTACGCCGTCGCCCGCGGAGCGCGCCGCGGACGCCCGTTTGCGGCTTTCTGATAACGGCCGCATGTCGCGGCCGCAAAAAAACAGCAAAAAGGACCTTTGACTAAGCAAGGTCCAAACCACACCAACATATATTGAAAGGCCCCCAATGTCAACCTTCAAAGAGAAGAGGAAGACCGTTCGATTTCGGCGCGGCTTTCCAACAAAGCCGATGTACCAAACGCGAAAATGATTGCATTTGGTAGCGCCAAATGCTAGGCTGGGACCGTATGGAAAATGCATTCAAGAGGCGTTTCTGGTTGAAGATGCTGGAGAAATCCTGGGACGAACGCACGGTCGTGTGGCTGGCCGGAGTCAGACGCGTCGGCAAGACGTGGCTCTGCAGAACACTGCCGGCCATCGAGTATTTCGACTGTGAACTTCCCCGCGTTCGCCGAATGCTGGAGGACCCAGAGACGTTTCTCGACAAGCTGCGCGGCCGCCGAATCGTCCTCGACGAGGTCCACCGCCTCCAGAATCCGTCCGAGCTGCTGAAGATCGCGGCCGACCACTACAAAGATGTGCGTGTCCTGGCTACGGGGTCTTCGACAATCGGGGCGTCGGCGAAGTTCCGAGACACGTTGGCCGGCCGCAAGCGCGATGTCCGGCTGACACCGATGTGTCTGGATGACCTGAAGGACTTTGGAGACGCGAGTCTTCCCCACCGATTTCTCCGGGGTGGGCTTCCTCCCTTCTTTCTGGCAGATGGTCTGCCGGAACAGGATTTTCAGGAATGGCTGGACGCTTACTGGGCCAAGGATATCCAGGAGCTTTTCAGACTTGAGCGGCGCAGCTCGTTCCAGAAATTCGTGGAGCTGGTCACTGCGCAAAGCGGCGGGATCTTCGAGGCTACCGCGTTTGCGCATCCCTGTGAGGTGAGCAGGTCCACCATAGCGAACTATCTGAAGGTGCTGGAAGCCACGTTTGTGGCACATGTCGTGAGACCGTTCAGCACGCATCGCCCGACAGAGATCGTATCGGCCCCAAAGGTGTACTCGTTCGACACGGGATTTGTCTGCTACCACCGAGGGTGGCACCAGTTGCGCCGCGAGGACTTGGGCGTACTTTGGGAGCATTTCGTACTGAACGAGATCGTGGCCAAGCTCCAGAGCAGCCGGGTTCTCTACTGGCGCGATAAACGCGGACACGAGGTTGATTTCTTGCTGGTCCGGCGTGGCGGCAGGCCGTGCGCGATTGAGTGCAAGTGGTCGGCCGGGGATTTTGACCCTGCCAGTATGGTTGCGCTCCGCAGGCAGTACCCGGAAGGCGAGAATCTGGTCGTAGCGTCTGACGTTCCGCGGCCCTTCGCCCGGACATACGGAACCACTAAGGCAGAATTCTTGGGGTTGGCGCATCTTATTGATAGGATAACCGGAAAGTCTGTGGGCTGATTGTCCATGAGCGGCAGGACGATCTCCCACTGTCCATCCTGGAGAGGCTCGGTGAAGGGGGCATGGGCGCGGTTTATGGGGCCGAGGACCTTAGCATCGGCCGTCAGTTCACACCCAGGCCCCTCTTTCTCCAGCTTACCTCTGACCCCGGCGTCCGCCGTTGTTCGCCGGGTCACGCCCGAGAAAGGGGTATGAGTGCGTATCTTTGTATGTATGGTTGTGCTGGCCGGCATCCTGCTGTCCCGCGGAGGAGCCGACGCGGTCACACTGAACCGGCTTACGAGAGGTCCGAGCACCGAGGCGGACCCCTGCTTCTCCCCGGACGGCCAGCAGATAGTGTACCTCAGGGACGACCCGTTCACCGGAACCCGGGAGATTTGGGTTATGCCAGTCTTCGGCGAACGGTCGGCCTGGCAGCTCACTGACCGGAACTTCGACCCGATCTGGCCGACGTGGTCGCCGGACGGGTCCACGATCGTGTTCGTCGCGCGGGACGCGCTCATGAAGGTCTCGTCGAGTGGTGGGACGCCCGTCCGGCTCACGCCTGTCCAACCGACGCGGCGAAGTGACCGCCACCCGACCTGGTCACCGGACGGGGGCAGAATCGCCTTTTCGTCAGGAAACCCGGGCGACATATGGATCATGTCGTCGGCCGGCGGGGGGGAGGCTCTGCTGGCGGACAGGTCGTTCACTCATGAGGCCGATCCCACATTCTCCCCGGACGGGGGCAGAATCGCCTTCGCGTCTGACAAGTCCGGCCATTTTGAGATTTACGTGCAGTCGGTCACCGGAGAAGCGGCCCTCCGGCTGACGACGATGATGGGAACGAATCTTGAGCCGGCCTGGTCGCCGGACGGAAACTGGATTGCGTTCTCTCGTGTCTATGGACCGGACCGGGGCATTTGGGTGGTGCCGGCAGCCGGGGGCACCCCGACGTGCGTGACCTGCTCGGGCTACCAGGACGGCACTCCCAACTGGTCGCCCGATGGGCTGAGCCTGGTGTTTGACCGCCACGCGTCGGACAACAACGACGACATCTGGCTGGCCACGAACCTTCCGCTCACACCGGTAGTCCCCACGGAGACGACCTGGGGTCGCGTCAAGGCCCGGCTCCGCTAGCGTCACCGCCCAAGCAGCCGGACCATCTCCCTGACAGCTTCGCTGATGCCCACGAACATTGCCCGCGCGATGATGGAATGGCCGATGCTGACTTCCTGGATTTCCCTGCTTCGTTCTACCAGCTTTCTGATGTTCCGGTAGTCCAGGCCGTGGCCCGCGTGAACGCGCATGCCCAGCTTGGCAGCCAGCAAGCCGGCGTTGATGACCTTGTCCAGCTCCAGGTCTTCGTGCAGCGTCTTGAACACCTCCGCGTAGCGGCCGGTGTGTATCTCGACGCAGTTGGCCTTGACCCTGGCAGCCGCCTGAACTTGCGCGTGGTCGGGATCGATGAAGATGCTGACCCTGATGCCGGCTTCCTGAATTCTGGACGCCGCCTTCTGTATGCCGGCCTCGAGGCTCACGACGTCGAGCCCGCCCTCGGTGGTGAGCTCCTGGCGCTTCTCTGGAACGAACGTCACTTGGTCGGGCCTGATTGCGATGGCGATGGCTATCATCTCGTCCGTCGCGGCCATCTCCAAATTCAGCGTGGTCTTGAGGACTTCTCTGAGCACGCGTAAATCCCGGTCCTGTATGTGCCGTCTGTCTTCCCTGAGATGTATGGTAATGCCGTTCGCCCCGGCTACTTCCGCCTCTATCGCGGCCGCGACGGGGTCGGGTTCAAGCCCCTTCCGGGCTTCTCTGACTGTGGCCACATGGTCAACGTTTACGCTCAACTCTATCATGTGTCCTCCATGTGAAAACGAGGATTGTCGGGCGGGCGCTCGTGCTTCACGAGCGCGTCCGAGTCATAGTACATCAGACGGCGCCCGGGCCAAAGCGGAGAGCGGCACCAGGTTGATGCCCTTCTTGTCCAGGCCGGGCAGTTTGTTTTTCAACGCCTTGAGGGTGCCCGGATTGAGATGTCCGGTGACCACGACTCTGCCCTTGGCCAGGGCGATCTTCTCCGCCTTCTCGAAGAGTTTCCTTATGCTCTTCTCGTCTTTCTTGCCGGTGTCCAGGAAGAGGTTGTTCTCCAGGCACACCACGCCGACTTCTTCCGCCACTTTCTTGCCGGCGCTGCGAGGGGTCGTCCTCCCGTCCAGGAAGAAAAGCCCGCGCTCTTTGATCATCTTGAGAACGGCCTTCATCACTTCCGGGTCCTGTGTGGCCAGCGTGCCCATGTGGTTGCTCACTCCGCACACCTTGGGCAGGCTCCCCAGATGTTTGCCCAGTCTGTCTCTTATCTCGTTCTCAGAGAGGTCCACCAGTATGGGGTTCTTGCCCGGGTCCACTCCGGGGTAGCCGTGCGGCTCCATCGGAAGGTGGAGGAGCACGTCCCTGCCTCGCGCCACGACGGCATCGTGCGCCTTTCTGGAGCCGCGGTAACCTGGTATGACCGAGAACGTCACGGGATAGTCCAGCGCCAGAAACTCCTCGAGCAGGTTGTCGTTGCCGTAGCCCAGGTCGTCTATGACGACGGCCATGGACGCGCGCAGAGCAGGGGCCATCTCGCGAGACCGTTTGAAGGTGATTGTGTGGGTGTGCTTCTCTGCGAACGCGACCTTCATCGTCAGAAACCGGCCGTGTTCTTTGGAGGAGCCTTCGTAGGCGTCAAGCACCTTGCCGCCTGCCGCGCCGACCCCCTTCGTAACGGCCAGGTTGCACTTGAGCAGCGACTGGTTCCCGGGAAGAAGTACTGTCCAGCGCTGGGCGGAGCCCCGCCAGCTCGGCGTGACCTTGACGTCGCGAGGCCGCGCGCCGAATTCCCCGGCAATCCTCTTCAGCTCGTCTTCGAACTGTAACGGGTTGGGCTGCTTGTCGCTCGAGTGGACGGAGCGCATGGCGTTGAGCGCGAGGCGCTCTCCCCTGTCGTTGCGCAGAGAAACCAGGGTCAGAACGGACACAACTGCCACGGCAAGGATGATTGCCACGAGAATCAATCGTCCCGCCGCTTTTCCTTTCTTGCTGCGTTTCGCCGCCACTAAAATCCCGACCCCAGAAGAGTTATCAGAAGATGTCGTCTCGCGATTTCCGCGTGTTTCGGTGCGGGCAAGATACTAAGCGCCTGAGCAGGGAGTGTCAAGGAGGGGGAAGGTGCGGGGGTGAGGCGAGGCGCGCGGTGGGGCCCTGCACGCTTCAGTTCGCGGGCCCCATCAGCCCGTAGCCCGGGTAGAAAAGCCCCTTGATGCGACCCCAGGTTGAGTTCGACCCGGCAAGGGGCGCTCTAGTCAAAGATGTGCGGCTGGGGGGAGATCCTCCGTACGACAGGTGCTCATGCCACTCCGATACCACCCACAGAGTGGAGTCGGCCGGGTCGGGCGCAAAATAGAAATCCTCAGTCACGTAAGAAGCCCGGTAGGTGTCAATGCCCGCCACCACGTCGAGCACTATGCCGGTCACATATATGTACCGCCATGTCGGGTGTAGGAGCTGTGGCGGATCTCCACCGCCAAGCCTGTTATCCGGCTCGGATGGATTGACGGTCCAACTCAGCTTGATGTCGTCAATTGTCCCTCTGACCTTCCATAGCAGGAGCGCCTGAAAGCTGTTGACTTCGTCGGTCAGGCCCCACCGGGGATCGGGCCACCCTGGCGGCTGGTCGCCCGGAACGAAATAGAACGTGAAGGTGTCGGGATGAAACAATGACTGGTACAACTCGCCCCATTGGAGCGTGTCCGCCTCGGTCTTCACAGACGCGTCAGCGCCAGCATAGATGGACCTGAAATCGTACAGCACATTCTCCGGGCTGGTGCGCGGCACAAGTGGGAGAGATCTCTCGCCGTGCCTTTCCTTGTCGTCGTCCGAGCTGAACGGATTCCAGCAGCCGGGAAG
Organism: uncultured bacterium; assembly: GCA_964570935.1. GTDB lineage: Bacteria > Eisenbacteria > RBG-16-71-46 > JAFGJU01 > JAFGJU01 > JAFGJU01. The sequence continues at coordinate 29,705 of CAZMZP010000020.1, read as the reverse complement.
GAGAAGCCCTAGCATCAATGTCATAACGAGCGCGCAAATGGGCGCGGCTGTCGGAACGTGGCGCCGGAACTGCGCGAACAGAGGAAGCCTGCGGGTCATGTCGGCCCTCCGTGGTGGGCTGCCTGGAGGGGCAGCATTCGACACAAGTCTGGAATCCTGTCAGCGAGCCGTTCCTATGCGCCCCGGCTGGTCAATGGTTGAGTGCCTTAATCCGGCCCCAACTTGAAAACTCCGGCGCAGAGGTCGTCGGCATTATGGACTCAGCAATCCCGCGGCTTGGAGGAGAGCCGCCGACGGGCTGGTGGTCAACCCACTCGGTAATGACCCAGAGCGAGGAGTTCGCCGGGTCGGGCGCGAAATAGAAGTCTGCCGTGCCGTTGGGAACTCGATACGTGTTTTCACCCGCTATGACGTCCAGCAGTATGCCTATGACGTAGATGTGCCGCCAGGTCGGGTGTAGGAGGTCCTGGGTGTCAGGGTCGAACCTCAGGTCCGGCTCGGACGGGTTGACGTTCCAGCTCAGCGTAATGTCGTCTACTACGCCCGCGGGTTTCTGCTTCAGCAGCATCTCAAAGCTAAAGACTTCCTCGTTCAGTCCCCACCATGTTTCCTCTTGGCCCGGCGGTTGGTCGCCCGGGATGAACCAGAACGTGAAAGTATCAGGATGGAACAGCGTCCGGTAACTCTCGGCCCAGGTGTGGGCGTCCTCGTTGGTGTTCACGATGTTGTCTTTGTCGCCGTAGATTACGCGCAGGTTGAAAAGCACGTTCTCCGGACTCGTACGTGCCAGAAGAGGCGGCGTCGGCGGGTCATCGTCCGGCTTCGAGGGCGGGTCGAAGGGCCAGCAGCCCGCCATGAGGCACAGGAATAGAGAAGCTGCAAGCAAAGCAATGATGGAGAATCTGCGGCTCATCGGTAGGCCTCCCGGATACACGTTCCCGTCCACACCCAATCTCAATCCTGTCCAGACGATTATAGCACAACCCGGGCCAGCGGGTCAAACTGTCAGAAGCGTCAAGCCGATAACGCTTTTAATCACAATAGACTGCGGCCGTGAAAGTTGGTCCCGGCAGCGGCCCGGCCGCACGGCAATCCGCTCCCCACTCCGTAGACTTGAACCCCGCAGCTATCCCTTTGTTCCTTTGAGATAACCCCAGGTTTTGTATGTGGGATAGGGGTGGTCGGGGTCGCGCTTGTCCAGCCAGACGTTGATGTACCAGAGGCCGCCCACACTGCGGACGTGGTAGTCCAGCAGGCCCCGGAACATCTCCGCGCCGCCGACTTTGTACAGCACCTGCAGCTCGTACTTGTAGTAGTAGATGCGCTCTTCGGCGCTGACGAAGACCGGACTGTCGCGCGTGGCAAGCGTGAGCTTGATGGAGCTGGCCTCGTCGAATATTCTCTGCGCCACGGACAGCTCCGCGTCCAGGTCCCATCCGGCATAAACATCCCGCTGGAGAGTCGACAGCAGGTCCAATGAATCCGACGGGTCGGGGTGGAAGGCGAACCCCGTGTCCACGAAGCACCTCTCGAAGTTACCGACTACCTTCCCCTCCATCGCGTTCTTGACGTTTACGAACAGGGTCTCGGGCTCAGTCGGCGGAATCCATGCCACCCCGCCTCCTCCCGGCAGCTCGGGATCCCGTGGGTCGAACAAGCCGCATCCGCACCACAAGAAGCAGCCCGCGAGCAGCACCGACAGCAAGAACGGCCTGAGTTTCATTTCTAGAAAAACTCCCTCGAAATGCTGGCTGATGCGTTCCAGTAACTCTGCCCGTACGCGGAGTTGGTCCTCGAAAGCGAGAAATTGATGGCGCTCAACGCGTCGAGCGCGTATGTGAGCCTCACGTCCGACAGAAACTCCAGCACCTTCCCGCCGACGTTCCACTTCTTTTGTCCGCCCAGGAACCTGAATGTCTTGCTCTGCTGAAACCTCTGGCCGAAAGAGAGGTTCAAATCCGGAGTGAGCTTGTGCGCCGCCGTAAGGTAGAGCTCCTCGGTCACGGTCCCGCCTGACCTCTTATAGACCCTGCTGTCTCCGCCCTCTGGCATCGTGTAGGAACCGTTGTCCTGCACTCTGTACGTGTGCGCCAGCCGGAAGTTGCTGCTCCCGCCCAACGGGGTGTCGATGGCCGACGAAATGCTGGTCGTCCTGGACAGGATATTCTGGCTCTCCGTGAACAGGAACAGGGTGTAGTCGGTGGTCGTCGTGGCCGCCTGGGAGAACTTGAGCGACCCGAGCTTGTAGGCGAACGACGCCGACGCCGAGTAAAGCTCGTTGGTCCTCGAGTTCCCCGAGTTCTTGGAGCGGACGTAGACCATCTTCTGGATGTCTCTCTTGATGGTCGCGGAACCGGAATACCTGGAGCCGGCGCGCCCGAGCGTGACGCCGAGAGAGACGCCGTCCTTGTACACGTCCCTCTCGTCCGGAATGCTGGCCTCGTCGTAGAAGAAGTACTGCGCAAGACTGACGTTGCCGACGACGGAGGCGGCGATGAGAGGGCTCAGGCGCCGCTCGGCCCTTCCCGAAAGGGTCCTGGTGTTGGTGTCTCCGTTCCTGCCGCTGCCGGTGACGCTAGAGGCGTTCTCGATGTCGAATCGCGACGTGATGCTCGTCCCCAGCAGAGAGAGCCCGCTCAGCGACGTGGAGGACGACTTCGATAGAAAGGAGCTGCCCTTCGTCTTCTCTATTGCGTAATCAACCTCGGTGTCGCTGTACCGGGCGTCGGTCGACAGAGAAAGCCCGCTTACTATGTTGACGCCGAAAGTGGCGTTCACCACGGTTCCCGTGGAGCCCCACGTCTCCTGCTTGCCAAACAGCGGGTACTGAAGCTGCTTGTCGGTCCTGCTGAACCCCAGCCGCACGGAAGTGCTCTTGTGGGGGACAAACCCCAGGTCCGCGTCTATGGTCTCGTTCACGTCCTGGTCGCTTGTGGCCACTGCCTCGGCAATATCGGTCGAGCGCTTGCTCCCGAGCTGGCCGGACGCGTTCACTTTGAGAGTGCACGGAATCGGAAAGACGTATTTGGAATCCAGAGTGAGCGCGGAGGTTGTGCCTTTGGCCGTGTACGTCGGCTTGGTCTCGTCCACTGACCCGGCCGTGGCGGTGACCTTCGCACTCAGGGTTTTCGACGGCTCCCACGAGTAGCTGGCCCTGGCCCCGATCTCGTCCGTGTCGTAGCGCTTCCGGAGGAACTTGTCCGTGTGGCGCGTCGCGTTGATGTCCAGGCCTACGGACATGCGTTCGGAGGGAGCGAAGTCTATCGCCATCTGCGCGTTTCCATTGCGCCTGTCGCTCTTGGTCTCGGTGTCGCCGTAGATGGTGCCGCTTGTGCTCGTGACAACGGAAACCCCGCGCGCTGAGAACTCAAACGCCAGACTCTGGTTCCAGTTGGAGGTGGTCCTGTTGAGCGTGTAGTCGGTCGAGTACTTGACCGGACCCCTCCACACCGGGCTGGCCGCCTCTTCGGACCGGGCCAGGGCCTTGAGCGAATCTACCATCCTCTGCGTCGGGCTCTTGGCGGTCTTGATGTTGTCCTGACCCGCCCCTAGACTGTCCGCCAGGGACGAGGTGTCGGAGATAACCGCGGCTGTGAAGGCCAGGGCCGCGTCAGCAGCGGACAGTGTGTCGCTGCTGGCCCCGGAGGCGGCGGCCGAGCAGCCGGCGGTCCACGCGGAGGCGCACAGCAGCGCCAGCCCGCAAGTGAGCGCGTAAAGAAGCACGCGTCTTCTGAAATCAGCCAATCTGGCTAGTGCGTGGAACATGGTGTTACGTCGCGGCCCGGAGGTCTATCCCCCTAGACGTCGTCCGGGCTTGAGGGTGAAGGCGGCTCCAGCTTCTCATCATAGAAGACATCCGCAATCCTGGCCAGTTCCTGCAATTCCAGCTGTTCCGCTCTCTTCGTGCCGTCCACGCCGGCCAGCCGGAAGAGCGAGGCAGCGCTATTCTTCTCTAAATCAAAGCGTTCCGCAATACTATTCAACACCATCTTTCTCCTGTGAGAGAAAGACGCGCGGACCACGTTGACGAAGGCGGCCTCGTCCTTGACCCGGACAGCCGGTTCTTCCCGGAACGTCACCCTGAGCACAGACGAGCTCACCTCCGGCGCGGGGAAGAAACAGCGCGGGGACACGGTCATCACGCTTTCGACTTCCGCGTAAAACCGCACCAGCACAGTTATGGAACCGTACTGCCGGGTTCGGGTCTTAGCCAGCAGGCGCTCCGCGTATTCCTTCTGGACAGTAAGCAGGGCCCTTCCGAAGTGCATCCGGTTCCGCATCAGGAAGAGCAGTATCTGCGTGGTGATGCTGTAGGGCAGGTTTCCCAGGACCTGGAGCCGGTCCGGTTTCTCTCCGTCGCGTGTCAGGGCCCCGGCGGCGAGCCGCGGAACGTCGAGGCGGAGGACGTCCTTTTCCAGCACCTCCACGTTCGGGAATTCCTTGAGTCCGGCCCTGAGGATCTTGGCAAGCCGCCTGTCTATCTCGACCGCCAGCACCCTGACTCCCTTTCGAGCCAGCGGCAGGGTGAGCGCGCCGGCGCCCGCGCCGATCTCAAGGAACACTTCGTTCTCGTGCGGCTCTAGAAGCCGTATCAGCTTCCTGGCCACGTTTTCGTCTACCAGGAAGTTCTGCCCGAGTTTCTTGCTGGGCCTGAAGTCGCCGGCCCGGAGAAATTGTCTGGCGGAATAGGGGTTCATCGGCCTTTCGTTTGGGCCACGGCCGGGCAGTCCTGCCGCCGGGCGTCCTGCACCGCGCCCGGAATAGTCATTTCTTCCCGACGGCGGCCTGCAGGCGCCGCTCCGCGTCGTCCACCCGGAACAGCGTACGGGCGTTAGAGGTGGTCACTTCGTCCACCTTTTCCCTCGGAATGTTCTTTATGGCTGCCACCGCGTCAAGCACCAGGCTCACGTAAGCGGGTTCGTTTCTCGTCGACCTGTGCGGCTCGGGCGCGAGGTACGGCGCGTCGGTCTCCAGAAGTATGCGGTCGAGGGGCGTGAGCGCCACCATCTTTGGTCCGTCGCTCTGTGCGTAGGTGATAGTGCCCCCGAACCCCAGCATGAAGCCCATCCCGAGCGCGCGCCTGGCGGCCGCGCCGTCCCCGGAGAAGCAGTGGAGGACGCCGCCGTTCTCGGCTGCCCGGAGCTTCTCCAGTATGTCCAGGGCCTCGCGGTATGCCTGCCGCACGTGGACTATGATCGGGAGCTTTTTCCTCTTCGCGATGGCGATCTGCTCAACGAACGCTCTCTTCTGAACATCCCGGGGGGAGAGGTCCCTGTAGAAATCGAGGCCGATCTCGCCGATGGCCACGACTCCCGGCTCGTCGGCGAGGCGGTCCAGCCGCGTGAGGAACGGACCGTCCACCGCGTTCGCGTCGTGAGGATGGACGCCGACCGCGGTGTAGATTCGTTTGAACGAAAGCGGGAGCTGCGCGACCCGCTCTAACGTCGGCACGTCGGCGGCCACTTCTATCAGAAACTCGTTGCCCGCGCCGAAGGCCCTCTCGATGACCTGCTCTCTGTCGCGGTTGAACTGCCTGCTGAGCAGATGAACGTGACTGTCTACCAAGGCCGCACCGCAATGCTCACGTTGAAATCCTGGGGAAAAGCGGGGCCGGCTGGCTCACGACGCGGCCCGGTTCCGTGACTGTGTCGCTCCACCCTAGAGAGCTGATGCGTCCGAGCCCCGGGGCGCCGGAGTAGCCCGCGCGTTCCCATATCTCTAACGACTTGCCGGGCATTATGGGGAACAGCAAAACCGCGATGACTCTGAGCGACTCGAGCAGCGCGTTCAGGACTGACAGGAGCTCCGTCTTCTTCGCGGGGTCCTTCGCCAGCTGCCAGGGCGCGGTCTCCTCTATGAACTGGTTGGCGCGCCGTATCAGCTTCCATATGGACTGGACTGCCGCGCTGACCTCGTAACGGTCCATTAACCCGGGATACTCCGCCACGCAGGACCGCACGGCCTCTTTCAGCTCCCCGACCTTCCCCGTCAGGACCAGCGTGTCCTCGACCCGTCCGGCGTTGTAGCGCGCCAGCATGGCCAGCGTCCTGCTGACCAGGTTGCCCAGGTCGTTCGCCAGGTCGGAGTTGTACCTCTCGATGAAGAGCTCCCACGAGAAATCGCCGTCCCTGTCCAGAGGCACCTCACGGAGCAGGTAGTAGCGGAGCGGGTCCGGCCCGAACTTGTCCGCCACCTCCAGCGGGTTCACGATGTTCCCTAGGGACTTGCTCATCCGCTCGCCCTTGAACGACACGAAGCCGTGCCCGAGCACGGTCGCCGGGAGCTCGACGCCGGCGCTCATCAGCATCGCGGGCCAGAGCACGCAGTGAAATCTTGTGATGTCCTTGCCGATTACGTGAAGGCGGGCCGGCCAGTATTTCTTGTAGAGCGGACCTTCCGCGGACGCGGCGGCATCCGAATCCGCCTTCGCCACACCGTCGCCCCCGAACCCGAGCGCGGAGACGTAGTTGATGAGCGCGTCGAACCACACGTATACCGTCTGAGTGGGGTCGTTCGGGAGCGGTATCCCCCACCTGGAGCCGGCCCTGGAAACGCTAACGTCCTCGAGGCCCGACTTGATGACGTTCACTATCTCGTTCCGTCGTATCTCGGGCACTATGAACTCCGGATGCTCTTCGATGTGCCTGAGCAGCGCGTCCTGGTACTTGGACAGCCGGAAAAAGTGGTTCTTCTCGCTGATGCGCTTCGGCTCGGCCTTGTGCGTGGGGCACTTGCCGTCGACCAGGTCCTTCTCTGTGTAGAACGCCTCGCAAGAAACGCAGTAAAGCCCCTCGTACGTGCCGGCGTAGATGTCACCCTTACTGTGTATGCGGGAGAACATCTTCTGCACGGCCCTGACGTGCCTGGGCTCGGTCGTCCGTATGAAGCCGTCGTAGGATATGTTCAGTTTCTTCCAGGTGGTCTGGAAGGTCTCCGCCATCATGTCGCAGTATTTCTGAGGGTCGAGACCCTTCGCGACCGCGGCCTTCTCGACGTTCGTGCTGTGCTCGTCGTTTCCCATCAGGAAGTAGGTGTCGTCTCCGCGCAGGCGCCTGTACCTCGCGATGGCGTCGGCGGCTATCTTCTCGTACGCGGTCCCGAGGTGAGGAACGTCGTTCACGTAGTCTATCGCGGTGGTCACAAAGAAGGTGTCAGTTCCCATCTGCGTATTCCGTCTGCGCTCGCTTGTGCCGGGGGTTAATTCTTGCCTCTCGGTCTGCCCGAGTCCGGGGGCTGGCGGCGCGGGCACTTCTTCCGCCTGAACGTAGGCCTCTCAGACTTGAAAGCGGGGACGTCGTCGAGGGGTATTTTCTTCTCGATGCCTTCGGCGTCCTGCACCAGTACGGAGCGGTCGAAGAAATCGAGTCGTGTGACAGTCGCCTCACCCTCCGGCAGGTCCAGCCTTGTGCCCACCTTGGGGAATTTTCGCAGCTCGCTCCTGTAGAAATCGACTTCGTACATGAGGCAGCACATGAGCCGCCCGCAGGCGCCGGAGATCTTGGTCGGGCTCAGCGCCAACTGCTGCTCTTTGGCCATCCTCAGTGTGACCGGCTCGAACTCTTTCAGGAACGTGGCGCAGCAAAACTTCTTGCCGCAGACGCCGTAACCGCCGGTCCTTCTTGCCTCGTCGCGGACGCCGATCTGCCGGAGCTCAATCCTGGTCTTGAACGAAGCGGCCAGGTCTTTCACCAGCTCTCTGAAGTCAACGCGCTTGTCCGCCGTGAAGTAGAACGTGATCTTGTTCCGGTCGAACTGACACTCCACGTCCACGAGCCTCATCTTGAGCTCGCGCGCGGCGATTCTGTCCTGGCAGACTCTGTAGGCGTCCTCCTCCAGCTTGTCGTTGTCGCCCAACCGCACCAGGTCCTCTTCCGTCGCCTTCCGCAATACCTGCTTGGCGCCCCGCGGTCTCATCTTCCTGTGAGCCAGCTCTCCCACGAGGAGGACCTTGCCTATGTCCTCCCCCCTCTCAGCCTGCACGATAGCGTATTCGCCGATGGTGAGAGGCAGGTCCGACGGGTTGTAGAAGACGTCCCGCCGCTCTCCCTTGAACATTACTTCTACTGCATCGCCCAATCTATCTTCTCCTCTCACCCCGTCTGTGCCGGGGAGGTTCTTCGTTACGCGTCCGGCTGCCGCAGGCCGGCGGCGAGCGCGCCTTCGCCCTTGACCGCGCCGGCCAGTCTCAGGAAGGACGCGGACAAAAGCAGGGATATGTCGACGTTTCTCTCCATCGAGGAGACGACCTCCTCGAGTATAGCCGTCCTTCTCCTGATCTCCGCCAATTCCAGGCCGTCGGCCTCGCGCCTGAGCTCGTCCGTCAGGTCGGGGTAGGCGGCGTCGGCTTCCCTGCCGCCGCACTTGAGCAAGAGCAGGTCCCGAAGCCACAGCAGGGCCAGGTGGACGAATAGTCGCACCTGGCTCCTGTCCTTCCCCTCGGCCAGCGCTTCCGCCTTCACGAGCAGCTGCGCGGGCGTACTTTGGCCCAGCGAGCGCAGGAATTCCAGGTTCTCTGCCCTGTATCTTACTATATCCTGCTCGGCGAATTCCACAGCCGCGGACAGGCTCCCGCCCGAGAGGCGCGCCAGAATCGCCGCTTCGCGGTCAGTCATGTCCTTCTTGTCCAGCCTGTCTTTGTTTTCCATCAGGACTCTCTGTATTTCGGCCGCCGGCAGCGGGACGAGGTGCACCGCCTGGCATCTCGAGACGATCGTGGCCAGAAGGTCGTTCCGGCTCGTGGCCGTCAGGATGAACGTGACCCCCTTGTTCGGCTCTTCCAGGGTCCTCAGGAGACAGTTGGCCGCCTCCTCCCTCATCTTCTCGGCGTACGCCAGAATCACGACGCGGCGCCCGCCCTCCCTCACGCCCATCGCCAGGTCCATCCTCAAGTCCTGGATAGTCTTTATCCTTATCGTCGCCGCGTCCGGAAACGTGTGGACGAAGACCGGGTTTTCGCTCCTGGCCTTGAGTGTGGCCGGAACCTCTTCGTACTCGTTCTTGGCCGAGGTGGGAAATATGAATGTGACGTCCGGATGGACGAACCTGGCTATCCGACGGCAAGGGGGACATTCGCCGCAGCCGTCGGGGTCTTTCCGCTCGCAGTTAAGGGCCTGCGCGAACGCGACTGCCAGCGTGGCCTTTCCCACGCCGCGCAGCCCGTGGAACAGGTAACCGCTCGAAACGCGGCCGGCCGCAATCGAGCTCCCCAGGAACTCCTTCGCCTGCTCCTGGTTTATGACGTCCCCGAAACCCATTCTCGTGTTCTCCGTTGCCGCCCCACTGCGGCCGTCCCGCAGCGCCCGCAGCGGCGCCCGCGTGGCCCCGCGCTCAGCCTCTCATCTCAACCACTGCTCGGGGTCCAGGGCCTGTTTTCCCTTCCGCACTTCGAAGTGCAGGCAGCTTCCCCTGATGGATTCGCTGTCGCCGACCTTGGCGATGACCTGGCCGGCCGGGACCTCCTGGCCGACTCTCACGAACACCTCGGCCGCGTGCGCGTACAGCGTGTAGAAACCGGACCCGTGGTTCAGAATGATGCAGTTCCCCAGTCCCTCCAGCCAGCTCGCGTAGTCCACGCGGCCCCTCGACACGGCCTTTATCTCGGTGCCAAGCGGAGCGGAGATGTCGACGCCGGGGTTGAAGGTCTTGGTGCCGAACCGCGGGTGGGTGCTGTTCCCGAACCTGCCGGCGACCGAGCCCGAGACCGGCCAGTTGAGAATCCCCCGGTTCTTCTCGAAGTCGGCGGAAAGCATCCACGCCGGAGTCGGGACTTTCCTGGCGAGCTCGTCCTTGCGCCTGCGCTCCAGTCCTTCCAGGATCTTCGCTGTCCGCGCGGCCGCGCGCTCCAGCTCCCTGGCGGCTTCCTCGTAGCTCTTTCGTTCATTCTGGATCTTGCTGACGGTCGTCTGCTTCGTCTTCCTCAACGCGACGAGGTTGCCCTTCTCGTGTTCCTTTTCCTTCCGGAGGGACGATATGTCGGAGAGTTGGGTCTTGAGCTTCGCCTCGCTGTCCTCCAGCTTAGCCCTGTCGCGGTCGAAGTCCTGCATCAGCCGCTTGTCGCTTTCGGCGACCATGGCCAGATACCTGTATCGCACCAGCAGCTGCGCGAACGATTCGGACGAGAGCAGGAGCTCCAGCGAGCGCGTGCGGCCGTACTTGTAGATCTCCCTCAGCCTCCACGCCAGGAGGTCACGCTGCAGGCTGAGCGCGTCGCGCGCCTTGTGGACCTCACCAGTTGTGACTGTGAGCTGACGGTCCAGATTCCCTTCAGTCCTGCTGAGCTTCTTCACGTATTTCTCGGTGACGTTGATCTCCTTGTCCACTCGCCGCAGGTCCTTGGTCGCCGTTTGCTCCTTGCCCAGAAGCTGCTTCGCCGCCTTTCGCTTCGCCTCCAGGTCCTTCCTGGTGGCTTCCAGCTCCTTCTTCTGGTCCTGGATTTCCTTGTCAAGGTCGGAGGTCTGGCCCGCCGGCGGGGTACCCGGCTGGGCGGCCGGCTGAGACGCCGGTTGAGTTCCCGCGCCCGACTTGGGCGCCGGGGGGATGGGGTTCTGAGCCGGGGCGCCGGCCTGCGACTGGCCCGCCGCCGGGGCCGGTGAAAGCGGAAGGGCCAGCACCGAGAGAATCAGGAACGGCGCGAGCGCCAGAGCAGCGCGTCGCGAATGCTGTCGCCGGGATTCTTGCCTTGGCATGGTGTCACACACATTCTTCTCGAAGGACTTCGTGCAGCGTGAACAACGTTCCGACCATCCCGGCGCCTACGCCGACGAGTATGAAGATGCCGACCAGGGCCGGTGACAGGAAGGCGATGTCCGGCAGTCTCTGGACGAGGACCCTGTGAACGGCGTAGAGCAGGCCCAGGGCGATCAGGGCGGACAGAATCGTGTGGAAGAGCCCCTCCAGCAGGAACGGTATTCTCACGAAATGGCCCGTCGCGCCCACCACTCTCATTATGGCGATGCCCTCCTTGCGGGCGAGCACCGTGAGCCTCACCACGTTGGCCACGACGAACGCCACTGCCAGCCCCACGATCGCGCCTATGATGATGTTGAGCACGGTGAGACTTCTCAGAAGGCGGTCCAGTCTCAGCGCCCAGGGGCCGCCGTAGCTGACCTCTTCGATGCCTTTCAAGTTACCGATGAACGCGGCGACCCGCTCCATGGCCTCGGCGTCCCTCTGCCCCGCCTTGAGCTTGATCTCGAACGAAGCCGGCAGCGGGTTCGTGCCCAGCGCTTCCAGTACCTCGTCCTCGCCCAGGGACTGCCGGAACTGCTCCAAAGCTTCTTCCTTGCTTACGAACGTTATGCTCTCTATCTCCGGCAGCGTGGCCATCTCGGCTCTCATGTAATCCATCTGACCTTCGGTGACTCCGTCCTCGATGAAGGCCACGACGCCCTTCCTCAACTCCAGCTGGCCTGACACGACCTGCACGTTGGCGGTCACAAGCAGGACTACGCCGAAGACCATGAGGGAAGCCGACGTGGAGACCAACGTCGCGGCCGCGAGTGACTTCTGCCTCACGAACTCCCGCAGTGTCTCACCCAGAAAATATCGCGCCCTGCTCAGGAAATTCTGCATCGTCAGAACAGCGGACCTCCACCGGGCTCGAACACCCTGCCCTCGTTGATCCTCGCGATCCTGCAGCCGAGTCTCTGCGGGATGCTCTCGTTGTGAGTCGCGACTATCGTAGCCGTTCCGCCGGCGTTGATGTCGCAGATGATTTGCACTATCTGCTCACCGACCACCGCGTCCAGGTTGCCGGTGGGCTCGTCGGTCAGCAGTACGATCGGGTCATTGACGATGGCTCTGGCCAGGGCGACCCTCTGCTGCTCGCCGCCCGAGAGTTCCTTCGGAAGGGCGCCTCTGCGATGGCAGAGACCCACCCTGCCCAGGGCGTTCATGACCTTCTGCTTGAGCTCGGTTCCTCCGGACGCGCCCGAGATCCTGAGGGGCAGCGCTACGTTCTCGAAGGCAGTCCTGTCCTGAATGAGGCGGAAGTCCTGGAACACCACGCCCACCTGCCTCCTCAAGACCGGAATCTTACAGCGCGGAATCGTCGTGCTGACGAAGCCGCCGACGATCACCTGCCCCGACGTCGGCATCTCTTCCATGTAGACCATCTTGAGGAGCGTGCTCTTTCCGGCGCCGCTCGGCCCCACCACGAAGAGAATCTCTCCCTGCTGGATCTGGAAGTTGACGTCATTCAGGGCCACGCGGTTGCCCGGGTACGTCTTTGTGACATGAAAGAATCGAATCAAATCATGCTCCCGAACGTCGTGCCGTCATGCGCCTTGCATCGCGCCGCGCCGTCAGTCCCATCGCAGGGGCAATCCTACTTTCTTGGACAGGCCCGCGGCAAGAAGTATCGCCGAGGTCATGCCCTCGGCTCGCGCGAGGCCCTGCCAGGCCAGGTCCTCGGCGGTGCCGTGGCCGGGTGAAGTGCGCACGAACGGGAGACCCAGGGTCAGGTTCACCACCCTGTCTCCGCCCAGAAGTTTGGCCGGTATGAGCGCCTGGTCGTGGTACATGGCTATCGTGGCGTCGAAGTCTCTCCAATTTCCCCGCGAGAAGAAGCTGTCGGCCGCGAACGGTCCTTCCAGAATGACGCCTTTTCTTCGCGCGGAGCGCATCGCCGGTCTTATGAGGTCGCCCTCCTCCCCGCCCAGGAGACCCGCCTCACCGGCATGAGGGTTGAGCGCCAGCACGGCCAGTCTAGGCCTGGCGATCCCGAAAAGCGTGGTCATGGCCTTCTTCGTCAGTGTCATGACATCTTCCAGGCCGGGCCTGTTCAGCTCCCGCGCCAGACGCCCGACGGGGGTGTGTGTCGTCGCCAGCGACACGCGAAGCTCGCCAGACACAAACATCATCACGGTGCGCCTGGAGCCGCAGAGGCTCCTCAGCATCTCGGTGTGTCCTGGGAAACGCAGGCCCGCAGCGGCAAGTGTCGCCTTGGAGATGGGTGCTGTCACGATTGCCCGGGCGCTGCCGGCGGCGCAAAGGCGTACGGCCTCCGTCACGCATGCGAAAGCGGTCTGCCCGCGCGCTCGCGCGCTTGAGTCTCGCGGCATGCCCGAGGGGGTGACAACAAACACAGGCCGTGCTTCCCGACCTGCGCCGCTCCGCGCCCGGGGCGCTGAGAGCGGACGGTCGTCCCGGTCCACCGGAAGGAACTCGACGTTCGCGCCGGTGAGCCGTGCCGCGCGCTCCAGCGTCCGCACCCGGCCGACCACGACGGGCAGAACCTTGCCGGCCAGTTCCTTCGAGGCCAGGGCTCTGACCACCACCTCGGGCCCGACACCCATCGGGTCTCCCATGGTGATTGCGATTGGGAACGGCGCAGAAGAATTCTTCATGGGAAGCGCGCGAATGGCGAATGTGAAGTAAATCGGTCAGGGGAAACGGGAGCCGTCTTCAGTCAAAGACCCCGGGAACCTGCGCCCGGCCTTTCAGCCTGTAACAGGAAGGCGCCTGTGCCTTGCTGATGTTGCCCTCGGGCAGGGCAAGGACGGAGAAGGTCAGCTCTCGCGAGCCCAGGGTGACGCGCACTTCGTCGTCCACCTTCACTTCCTTGCTGCTCTTCGCCGGGCGGCCGTTTATCAGGACCTTCCCTTCGTCGCAGAGTTTCGCGGCCGACGACCTGCTCTTCGCCACGCAGATTTTCTTCAGAAAGACGTCGATCCGCAATCGGCTTCCCCCGCATGGAGACTCACCCCGGGACGCGCGGGCAGGCCGCTTAATCGGCGAGCCGCGGAGTCGCGGCCCGGACCCCGCGCCTAGGGGGTCCTTATCTCAACAAAAGTCTTCTTCCTGAGCTCTGCGACCCAGCGGTCGTATTCGTTCTGCGACTTCTCCTGAAGCACAAGCTGGCGCAGGCGGTCCTTTATCTCGTCAAACGTGTATTCTCTCTCGGGCGCCTTGCCGACGACCTTGAAGATCGCGTAGCCGAGGTCCATCGGAACAACTTCCGTGACGCCGCCCACCGGGACTCCCTTGATGGCGTTCTTTATGACCGGCGACAGAGACTCGAGCGCGAAGCTTCCGATCACCCCGCCCTTGCTGGCAGTCTGAGTGTCCTGCGAGTGCTTGGCGGCCAGCCCCTCGAACACCTCGCCCGATTCGATTTGCTTCCTGACTGACGTGGCCAGCGTCCTGGCCTTCTCCTCGGCCTCGTCCGTCGGAACCGTCTTTATGAGGATATGCTTGATGTGGGCTGCGTCCTCCCGCTTCTCAACCAGCTTGATGATGTGGTAACCGAACCTGCTCTTCACTAGCTCGCTGACCTGGCCCGGTTCCAGGGCGAAGGCGGCCTTTTCGAACACGTCCTCAAACTCACCCTTCTGAAAGGCCACGTCCCCACCCTTCTCGGCACTGGGCTCTTCCGAATATTTCTTGGCCAGTTCTTCGAAGTTCTCTCCGGCCCTCACTGCCTTGAGTATGTCCGCCGCTTTGGTCCTGGCAGCAGCGTCCACGAGGGAGTCCGCGTCGGGCAGTATGACTATCTGCGCGAGCGTGATTTCCGGCGGCCTCTTCGGCAGTTCCTGCTTCCGTTCTTTGTAGAAGTCGTCCACTTCCTTGTCCGTCGCCTTTATCTTCGCGCTGACCTGTCTCTCCACGAGTTTCTTTGCCAGCATCTGATTCTCGAGCTCCTTGCGGTATCTGGCCTTCAGGTCCTCGACCGTAAGGTTCTCCTTGGCCAGTTCCTGGGCGAACCGCTCCTCGGAGCCCATTCTGGCCTTAACCTCGTCCAGCGCGTTCTGGACGGCCGTCTCCAATTCCTCCTTGGTGACCGAGACCCTCCGTTCCCTGGCCTCGTTGACTATGAGCTTGGCGTTGACCATGCTCTCAATGATTTCCTTCGTCACTTCCTTCACCCTGGCCGTATCCGCCGGCGAAATCTCCGCCTGGATGCAGTAGACCATCACCTGCTCGTCGACCTCACTCCTCAGAATCACCTCTTTGCCGACTACGGCCACGACGGACTCCACCGCCTGGGGCGGCGGGGGCTGCTGCGCCGCGCACGGGGGCGCGTACAGAACCGCTGCCGCGAGCGCCGGCAGAACAACTCCGGCGAAAAGAACTGGTACAACCTTCCTGACGTTCATTCTTGCCACCTTGCACTCTCCTCCTGGACCGGTGCCGCTGCGCTGACCCGGTTCACCGGGCAGCGCAGCTCAACGCTACTTGGTCTGCTGTGTCTTCCCGGATTCCTTCGCCTTGGGCTCCTGGACCGGAGCTCCGAGCGTGACTCCGGCCAACACCTTCTGGTCAATCTCCGGCTTGTATTTGTCGCGCAGGCTCTTCAGCAGCGCCTCGAGCCCGATCTCTTCCTTCTCGGCGCGTAGGTCGTTCTGGACGTGAGTCCACGCGAGGTTGATCGGCGTGGGAACCGCCGGCTTCTTTGCCAGCAGCTGGAAAATCACGAAGCCTTCCCGCGTCACGCCCGGCCCGGCGACTTCGCCGGGTTTCAAGTCTTTGGTCAACGAGTCCACGACCGCGTCCCGGCCGGCGCTTGTCTGCCACTCGCCGTCACGCGTCTTCGCCGCGGGGTCAATGGAGTTCTCGCGCACGAGTCTCTTGAAATCCTTCCCCGCTCTGACCAGCGCCATGAGGGAATCCGCCGCGGCCTGTCTTTCGACGAGCAGTCTCCTCAGCGTCAGCACCGCGGGAGTTCCGTACTTGTCCTGGTGCTGCGTGAAGTAGCTGAAGACCTCCGCGTCCGAGACCTGCACGCTGTCCCGCACAACCTTATTGTAGAGGGTCTCGACCATCTTCTCTTCCTTAACTCTCACCAGATCCTTCTTGATGGCCGGCCTCTTGTGTATCTTGAGCTGTTTGGCCTCCGCGGCCAACGGCCCGACTATCGCCTGCGATTCGACCATCGACTTCACGTCTTCGATACTGACGGTCGGCGGAAGGGCGTTCACGCCGCCGGCCTCCAGGCTCTTTACAAAATCGGCGATTGTGTACTTGCCCTCTTTCGTTGTCGCCAACGCAACGGCCTTCTGCTCGGCCGAAAAGTGCTTTGCGATCTCCTTCGGGGTGGCCCCGACCTCCGTGGTGCAGGCCTGCACGCCCTGCGCCAGCGTCTTGATGCCCTCGTCCTTGAGTTCGAACTTGTGGTTCTTCTTGGTCTTCTCGACGAACTTGCTGGCGAGATCTGTGGTCTTGTCCCTCATCAGCATGGATTCGAGCTGCGTCTTGAGTTTGTCGTACGGGTCGAGCTGTCTCTTCCGTTTCTCCTCGACTTTCACTATGTGCCACCCGAACGGGGTCCTGAACACGTCGCTGACCTCGCCCGGACGAAGTCTGAACGCCCACTGGAAGAACTCCGACGAATCCGTGGGCTCCTTTGAGAAGAATCCGAGGTCTCCGCCCATGGCCGCCGTCGTGGCGTCTTCGGAGTACAACTTGGCCATCTGCACGAAGTCTCGTCCGGCTCTGATTTGCTTGAGGACGTCCAGGGCTCGCAGCGAATCGGTCAGGACGATGTGCCTTGCATGCACCTCTTCCTGCCGTGCCAGCTCCTCGTAGCGCTGTTTGATTTCCTTGTCCGTCACCTTCGACTTCTCGAAGATCTCGACGTTGTATAGCTCTCTCAGGAGGAGCTGCTGCTCCATCCACCTCATGCTGTTGACCGTCTCCTCGGCCTCGTCGAACTTCCGGTCGTAGGCGGCGAGCACAAGGAGCTCCTTTTTGATGAGGTCGTCGAGGAACCGCTGCTTGCCTTCCTCTCCGATACCCTGCGGCAGGTAGCCCGGCGGGACTCTCATGTAGGTTTCCTGAAGGTCTCCGACCGTGATTTTCCGGGGGCCGACCTTGGCCACGACCTTCTTGGACTCGTCCCTGCCGCACGCGGTCACGGCAACAAGCAGGATCATAAGGACATACAGAACCTTCTTCATGAGTTTATTCCCCTCCAGGGATGCTCGGTTCCAAAGAAAATGGGGATGCCATCCCCTTCCGTCGCAGTAATTCAAACTACTTGACGGTAACACACGAGTGCAGGGCTTTCAACAGCTTTTTGGTCCGGGAGAGCGGCATTCCGGCTGCGTGGACGAGCTTTATCTGCATGTTCTGGCCGACCACGAACTCTATCTGGAACGAAAGTGACCGCACAAGGCACGTCGCCTCTTTCTTTGACAGCCGCCTGGACAGCGCGAGCAGGCTGTGACTGCGTCCAACCGTGATCGAGTCGAGTGGAAGGCCCTTGCACTGAAGCCTTATCCTCCTCAGTTCCAAGAGGGACAAGGTCGGAAGCGGCAAAGGCCCGAACCTGTCCTCGAGCTCTTCCTCTATCAGGTTGACCGCCTCGGGCGCGCGCGTCTCGGCCAGCTTCCGGTAGAGCGACATTCTCTCGGCGTCGTCCGCGACGTAGTCCTCGGGTATGTACGCGTCCAGCTCGGCCTTCAGGCGGGGCGCCTTTTCAGTTTCGACCGGCTGGCCCTTCAGCTCTGCCACCGCCTCCTCGAGCAGGCGGCAGTAGAGGTCGAACCCGACGCTCAGGATGAACCCGTGCTGCTCGGGCCCGAGCATGTTGCCCGCTCCGCGTATTTCCAGGTCGCGCATCGCTATCTTGAACCCCGCCCCCAGCTCGTCGCACTCCTCTATGGCCCTGAGCCGTCTCTCGGCCGCCTCGGTCAGAGCCTTCCCGGGCGGCACGAGCAGGTAGGCGTACGCCTGTTCCCTGGCTCTGCCCACGCGGCCGCGAAGCTGGTACAGCTGTGCCAGACCGAAAGTGTCGGCCCTGTTGACTATCATGGTGTTGACGTTGGGCATGTCGATGCCCGACTCGATTATCATCGTGCAGACCAGTACGTCGAACTCGCGGTTTATGAACTTTAGAATTACGTCCTCCAGCTCGTGCTCGCGCATCTGACCGTGAGCCACCGCGAACCTGAGCTCGGGCACGAGCTCCTGCAGCATCCCGGCCATGGACCTGATGGTCTCGACGCGGTTGTGCACGAAGAACGACTGCCCGCCCCTGTCGACCTCCCTCATCAGGGCCTCGCGTATCAGCTCCTCACCGAACTCCACGATCTCGGTCTTTATCGGAATCCTGTCGCGCGGCGGAGTGTTCACGAGAGACATGTCCCGCGCGCCAACCAGGGACATGTGGAGCGTCCGCGGTATGGGCGTCGCCGTCATCGTCAGCACGTCCACAAGCTGTTTCTTCCTGCGAAGCGCCTGCTTGTGTCCCACTCCGAACCTCTGTTCCTCATCGATGACCAGAAGTCCCAGGTCCTTGAACTGCACGTCCTTCTGGAGCAGCCGGTGGGTGCCTATGGCTATGTCCACGGTCCCGGACTCAAGTCCCTCGACTATCGCCTTCTGCTCCGGCTTGCTCTTGAACCGGCTGAGCATCTCGACTCTGACCGGATACCCCGCCAGGCGTTCGGTGAAGGTGCCGAAGTGCTGCTGCGCCAGCACGGTGGTCGGCACGAGCACCGCCACCTGCTTGGCGTCCATGACCGCCTTGAAGCTGGCCCGCACCGCCACCTCGGTCTTGCCGTAACCCACGTCTCCGCATACCAGCCGTTCCATCGGTGAGCCGGTCTCCATGTCCGCCTTGACGTCCTCACATGCCTGGAGCTGGTCGGGCGTCTCCTCGTACACGAACGAGCTCTCGAGCTCCTTCTGCCACACCGTGTCGGGCGAGAACGCGTGGCCGTGAAGCGCCTTGCGCTTGGCCTCCACCTCTATCAGCTCTTTTGCCATGTCCACGATGGCCTGGCGCGCCCTGGCCTTCGTGCGTTTCCACAGCATCCCGCCTATCCTGTGGACCGAGGGCACGTGCCCTTCTTCCGACTGGTACTTCTGGATGAGACTCAGCTGGTCCACCGGGATGTAGAGCTTGTCGCCGCCGGCGTAGCCTATCTCCAGGCAGTCGGTCTCGTGACCGCCGACCGTCAGTCTCTGGAACCCGCGGTAGACTCCGATGCCGTACTCGTAATGCACGACGTAGTCGCCGGGCCTGAGAGCGGAGAGGTCTCTTATAGTAAGCCCCAGGTTCAGCCTGCGTTTGAACCTCCGCCACCTGTACCTGGAGAAGAGTTCTCTGTCCGTGAGCGCCGCGAGATGGAGCTCGGGGAGTATGAAGCCCGAGCTCAACCTGCCGGGCTCGACCACGACGTCGTCCCTGGCCAGGAGCTCTTCCAGTCTGGCTCGCTGGGTCTTCGTGTCACAGAAGATGTACGTCTCCATGCCCGAGGAGGCGAGCTCGTCCAGGTAGCGGTGGAGAAGCTTCATGTCGCGGCCTGTCGACTCCGGCTCCCGCGACGCGATTTCAATCCGCTTGGCCTGCTGTTCAACCGGCTCGCCCGTGGGCGCGAGTTCTTCGCCCGCGACCGCCTCTATTACTCCGGCCTCCGACACCCGCGCGAAGGAAGACATCAGCCCTTTGAGCTCGGCCGGGCTCAGGTTCAGCTCGTGCGGCGGCGAAAGCGGCGTTTCCTGCCGTCGCGTCCCCTCCCAGACCTGGCTGAGCTCCCTCTCGAAGTAGACCGCCTTGTCGAACAGTTTCCTCTCGTCCTCCAGGACGAAGACCGTGTCGTCCGGCAGGTAGCCCGTCACGCTCGTCAGGTCCTGGGCCAGGCGGCTCCGCGAGTGAACCAGCGTGCTCAAGCAGATCCCGTCGTCTATTCTGTGCAGGAAGTCACGCTCCTGCGAGCCCTGCGGACAGTCTCGAAGCCGCGCCAGCACTTCGTCCGTGACCGCCAGCTCGTACAGCGGGAGCACGCGGGCCCTTTTCTGGGTGGACACCGAGAGCTGGGTCTCGGCGTCGAAGAGCCGGATCGAGCTTACGACGTCTCCGTCCAGCTCGAATCGCCACGGGCCGCATTGACCGAACGAGAACACGTCCAGGATGCCGCCCCTGACGCTCATCTCGCCCGCCTGCATCACGACCGGCTGCCTGGTGTAGCCCATCATCACAAGCCGTCGCGCCAGTTCCGCCAGGTCCACTTCCTGGCCGGTCTTGAGGCTCAGGGCGGAGGAGGCGAAGAGCTCCTTCGACGGCACCCTCTCCATCAGAGCTCTCACGGTCGTCACCAGCACGCCCGGCGGCTTCTTGGCCAGAAGGTCCAGGGCGGTGATCCTCGCGTCCGAAATCGAGGAGAGGTCCCTGCTCTCCTTGTAGGGCTGCGTGTCCTTCTCGGGGAAGAAAACCACTTCCTCATCCGGAAGGAAGAACTCCAGGTCGTCCTTTCTGTCCTCCGCGGGCCTCTCGTCCGGCAGCACGACCACGACCGGCCGCTTCGTGTCGGCCCTGACGAGGGCGGCAAGCATGGCCCGCGAGGAACCCGTAAGGCCGCTCACGACGACACGCGACCTGCCCTTCATGCCCAGGGCTCGAAGCACGTCGCGCCCCGCGTCGGAATTTCTCAGTTTTGCCAGCAGAATCTCAGACACAACTGTCATCTGTAGTGCTCACTCGCGACGCAAAAGCTCACTCGAGTGGGGCGGGCGCCCGCGCCGCACCCGCGCGCCGCGCTCACTCGGGCGGCGCGGCTGACCTGGCCACAAAAAGCTCGGCCGCCAGAAACCCCATCGCCAGCAGAGCGAAGAACGGCCAGAGCTCCTGTCCGGCACGCTCCAGGTCGTCAAGCTCGGCGGCGGATTCGAGGTCGAGCACGACCGCGCCCTCAAGGACGTCGCGCAGTCGACCCCGCTCCAGAGATTTCAGGTAAGATTCCCCCGGGGAAACGTTAACGCTGAGCTCGAGCGCTCTGTCCGCGCCGGCCTGAACCGTGTAGACGCCGGGCTCTTCATACGGGCCGAGGCTGACCGGGCCGGTCGGGAGAGTCTCCGAGAACGTCTCCCCGGGGTACACGTTTCTTCCGGCCCCGCCGCTCACGTCGCAAAGATATCCCAGCATTTCGTGCAGCAGCGGAACGAACGCTCCGCTCGTGGCGAGCTCGTTCCAGCCGGGCTCGAACGAGCTGGTGAAAAGAAGTCCGCCGGCGCTTTCGATCAGCGCGGGGAGTCCCTCCGCGAACTGCGCCACGACGACGCCGCTGTCGGGCGGTTCAGTCGCAACGACCTCGAAGAACCGGGTCCCGCTCAGGGGGTCGTTTCGGGACACATTGAACCGAGCGAGCACCGGATGAGACGCGACCGCGGCCCGCAGGGTGAAGAACCCTCCCTCCCGGTTCCTGCCGCCCTCCACTGACACTAGCCTGGCCGGAAGAAGAGCCGGGAGAAGCTTCTCGTTGTAGTAACGTATGTCCACCCTGTCCCCCAGCGCGATGAGCATGCGGCCGCCGGATTGCCTGTAAGTCGCGAGCATGTCCAGCTCGCGGGCCGGCAGCGTTCCGACGTTGTCCAGGACCACGCACTGCGCCTCAGCGAGGTCTCGTTCGCTCAACTCGCCCACCCGCATCCTCCGAGGCACAAACTCGGAAGAAACGCCCATCGCCAGGGACAGATGGTCCGGCGACGGCGGCGCCGTGTCCCCGCCGAGCACCAGGACTCCGAGGCGCTTCTCGACTTCCATCGCCACGTAGTGAACGTCGTCCGCCGGCAGTGAGTCTGGAGGAAGCGATATCGCGAGCTTCCGGGCTGAGCCCGAAACCTCGACCGCCAGCCTGACCGAGTCGAGCGGAGCCAGATCGAGGTGCCTGACGGCTTCTTCCCTTCCGTCTCCGCTGACCGTAACGCGCGCGCTTCGTACCGATGACCGGCCGGAGTTGACGACCGTGAATTCCAGACCTCGCTTGAGCCCAGAGCCGGAACGGATGACCTCCGCATCCCGCACAAACAGGTTGGCCGCGGCCCCCGCCGCGACCGGAACCAGGATGGTCCTGATGCGGCGTTCCCCGGCCGCGCGCGCGTTTGCGCCCTCTGATGCGGCGTTCCCCGGCCGCGACCGAAGTCCCGGTGAACCTTTCAGGTTCTCCCACTGGCCGGCCTGGAAGTCGGAGATTACGTAGAGCTCCCTGTGTATGTTCTTGGATTGCCGGAGGAGGGAGTAAGCGGCCACGACGGCGGCGTCCGGCTTGGTGTCCCTGTTCGTGAGCCGGGTGAGTCCCACCATGCCCGCAAGCCGCGCCGGCCCCGACACCAGCGACGGCGCGTGGGCGTCGCAAACCGCCAGCACCGCGCCCTCGTCTCCTTCATTCAGCCGCTCGAATATCCGCAGCGCCACCTCGCAGGCGTGATTGAACACCGGCCTTCCGTCTTTGAAAGCGCCCATGCTGGCGGAGTTGTCCAGCACTACCACCGCGGCAACGCTGCCCTCGCCCCTGGCCACCGGCCCCATGAGCGCGGGCCTGGCCATGGCCAGCACGAAGGCGGCGATCGCGGCCATTCTGAGCATCATCAGGAGCAGGTTCCGGACCCTGAGCCGCCGCGTTTCCCTTCGCGCGATGTCTCTCAAGAAGGTCACGGAGCTGAATTCCAGTCTCCTGGCGCGCCGTTTCGTGAACAGATGAATCAGCAGCGGTACTGCCACGGCGGCAAGTCCGAAGAGGAATTTGGAGTTCAGGAAGAAGAAGCCTGACATCTAGTGCAGCCTCGCCCGTTTCTCCAGAAAACGCGTCAGCGCCACGTCGTACGGAGTCGAGGTGCTCAGGAGCGCGTAATCGACCAGATGCTCGTGGCACTGCGTCTTGTATTCCGTGATCCAGTCCCCGATGACCTTTCTGTAACGCGCGCCTATTTGCCTCGAATTGGCGGTGATCTCCTCGTTTGTCTCCATGTCGACGAACGAAAGTTCTTCGTCGAACGGAAACTGCGTCTCGCTCTCGTCCAGCAGGTGAAACACTATGACCTCGTGCTTCCTGTGCCTGAAATGCTTGACCGCGCTCAGGACGGCCGCCTGGTCGTCCATCAGGTCCGAGAGCACGATTATGAGCCCGCGCCGTCTTATGCGCCTGGCCAGAAGCTCCAGACTCCGGGAAACGTTCGTCGTCTCGCCAGGCTTCAGGTGTTCCAATTCTGTGAGGATGATGTTCAAATGTCCCTTGACGGAACGCGGGGGGATGTAGTTTTTTATCGTGCTCGTGAACGTGGCCAGGCCCACTGAATCCTGCTGCCGCAGCATAAGGTACGACAGCGCGGCGGCGAGCGAGCTCGCGTACTGGAGCTTCGTGACCGCGGAGGAGGACGCGTAGCCCATGGAGGCGCTTGCGTCGAGCAGGATGTATGCGCGTAAGTTCGTCTCCTCCTCGAACTCCTTCACGTAGAAACGGTCCCGGCGCGCGTACACCTTCCAGTCGATGTTC
The DNA here is from genome assembly GCA_964570935.1 of uncultured bacterium. Classification (GTDB taxonomy): domain Bacteria; phylum Eisenbacteria; class RBG-16-71-46; order JAFGJU01; family JAFGJU01; genus JAFGJU01. The sequence goes on along the minus strand of CAZMZP010000020.1, from coordinate 6,492 downwards.
CTGATCGGGTCCCCGGGCATGTATTGCCTGTGCTCCGCGAACTCCACGCTGAAGCCCTTGTACGGGCTCCGGTGGAGTCCGGCGATGAAGCCTTCCACAACCAGCCTTGCCCGGAGGTCGAGTCCGGCCAGCTTGGAGACCACAAGGGGGTCCAGGAATTTTCCTTCTTTAGGCTCTTGCATCTCTTGGACACGCCGCGAGCGCGGGCCGCGTCTCTCCCGCTCAGGCCTTGCCGCGGCTTTCGGGGATTGTCTCGAGGAGGCGCCGTATCAGGTCGGTCGTAGTGATCCCCTCTGCTTCGGCGCTGAAGTTTGTGAGGATTCTGTGCCTCAGGACGCTCGTGGCAACCTCTCTGACGTCCTGGCACGCCGGCGTGAGCTCGCCGCGCAGGATGGCTCTCGCCTTCGCGCCAAGGATTAGATACTGGGACGCCCTGGGGCCCGCTCCCCAACCCACCCAGGATTTCACGAAATCCGGTGCACCTTCCTGGCCGGGCCGCGTGGCCCTGGCCAGACGGACCGCGTAATCCACGACGTAATCGCTGACAGGCACGCTTCTCACAATCTTCTGAAGTTCAAGCACTTCCGCAACTGCAAGCACTCTTCCGAGGTCGGGCGCGGCAGTGCCCGTAGTGGACGTGACAATAAGCCGCTCATCCTTCTCGGCCGGATAGTCTATGTAGATGTTGAACATGAACCTGTCTAATTGCGCCTCCGGCAGCGGGTAGGTCCCCTCGAGCTCAATCGGGTTCTGCGTCGCCAGCACGAAGAACGGAAGGTCCAGCTTGTACGTCTCCCCGCCGGCCGTTACCTCGTACTCCTGCATCGCCTGGAGAAGCGCTGCCTGCGTCTTGGGCGGTGTTCGATTTATCTCGTCAGCCAGGACGATGTTGGCGAAGACCGGCCCCTTCACGAACTTGAACACCCGTGACTTGGTCGCGGCGTCCTCGTGCAGGATCTCCGTGCCCGTAATGTCGGACGGCATGAGGTCGGGCGTGAACTGTATCCTCGTGAATTTCAAATCAAGCACTCTGGCCAGACTGCTGACCAAGAGTGTCTTCGCAAGACCGGGAACGCCCACGACTAGGCAGTGGCCGTTCGCGAAAAGCGCTATCAGGAGCTCTTCGATGACCTTCTCCTGGTCTATGATCACTTTGCGCAGCTCGGACGTCACGCGCTCCTTCGCGCCTCTCAAACGCTCAACATGTTGTAGCCCGTTTTTCTCCATACCCTAGCCTCTCGCAACCCCCAGGGACGGCAACCCGCACCACGCAAGCCGCTCCGCCCCGTTGTGCATAACTGTTGGCTTTCTCATGCACCGTGACTCATTAACGTGTTGTGTCACAATCTGTTGCCTGCTGTTCCGGTGCCGATTCCGTGTTTTCCACTTTTCCACAATCATTCACGGCTTCCCGGGGCGCGGACCGCCCGTCGCGCACGACCGGCACCCCGTCCGCCGCCAGTCTAGCGGCGGAAGCTGTCCTCCGGGACGGTCTCGACGCGACCGTTGTCGGCGCGACCACCCTCACCGCGGCCGGGCCTGCTTTCGTCGCCTGCCCGGGCGTCCGGTGCGGTCACCGGTTCCGGCATCACGCACTTTCCGTTGAACGTGACTCCCTCGTCAACGATGAGCGTCCGGGTCTCTATGTCTCCGTCCACCCTCGCTCCGGCATGAAGTTCTACCCTGTCATGGGCCTTCAGGTTTCCGGCCACTGCGCCGGCCACCACCATGTCCCGGGCCTGCACGTCGGCCCTGACCACGCCGCACTTGCCGATTATGATGGATTCCGTGGCCACGATCGACCCCTCGAAGTCGCCGTCGATTCGCGCGCTGCCGTTGATGCTGATGTCCCCCCTGAACCGCGATTCTTCTCCTATCATGCAGTTCAAGCGTCCTTCGAAGGCCCCCTCTTTCTTGACTCCGAATCCGAACATCGTGGCCTCCTTCCGAATTGATCTCCCGCCGGTCCTTGCGGGCGCGGTCACGGCCCGCCGGAACCGCCGGCTCCAACTCCGTCTACCGGCGGTCACTCAGGAAGGTGAGCGGGTTCACCTGTCTGCCGTAGCGACTGATCTCGAAGTGAAGGTGCGGCGCAGAGCTCCTCCCGCTGGTCCCGGAGTAGGCAATCACCTGCCCCCTGAGCGCCTCGTCCCCCCTCGCGACCGCGAGTTTGGAATTGTGTCCATACAAAGTTGTGATGCCAGAGCCGTGATTTATGATGATCATGAGCCCGAAGACGTCGTCCTGCCCCGCAAACTCCACGGTGCCGTCGCCGGCGGCTCTGACTTCCGTGCCGTTCGGCGTCGCGATGTCGAGCCCCTTGTGTCCGTCGCCCTCGTACGAGAAGGTCCGCGAGAGCTCGCCCAGCACCGGCCAGAGGGTCGGAAGGCTTCGCGTGTACGCCGCCGTCCCAGTCCGGCCGCCGCCCTGCCGCGTCTCGGCTCGGAAGCCGGCTGGCGTCCCCGCGCCAGCGTCCACCTTCGCACCGTAAGCGCTTGAACCTGACCCGGCGGCGCCATCGGGCGATGAGCCGGACCGCCCGTCTGCTCCCCGGTCTATCCCCAGCAGCGAGAACAGTTTCTTTTCCACTGCCCCGAGTCTCTTCAGCTCCTGCTCCAGCCTGGCCACCTTCCCGTGCTCTTGTTTGAGCTCCGCGTTCTCGCGCTCCAGCCTGGCCACCGTAAACGAGAACCAGCCTATCTGGACGAGGACCACAACGGAAAAGACAACCAGGCCGGCCACCGCCGCGGCGGCGGCCAGGAGAGCCCACAGCCCCCGCCTGCCGAACGTGATGGTCCTGGGCGTTGCCCCGCCGGACGGAACCAGTATGACGCTGAAAACGGCCTTGCGCTTACCCGCAGCCATCAATGATCATCCCCTGTAACGACCTTCGCCTGGAAGAACCCTCGCCGGCGAAGGACCGCTCCGGCGGCCGGGGATCTTCCTCCGTTAACCTACAAGAGCTCCGATGGCTTCGAGTATCCGCTCGAGGTCGTCGTTGCTGTAGTAGTCGATCTCTATCTTTCCCTTCCTGCCTCTCCAGCTGATCCTGACTGCGGTGGCTAGAAACTTCCGCAGCTTCTCCTCGAGTTCCACTATCTCGGCCGGCCTCGTCCTCGCGTGACCCGGGCGGTTTCTCCGTCTCGCGAGTCTGTGAACGAACGCCTCGGTCTCCCTCACGCTCATCCCCTTCGCGGCGGCCTTTCGCGCAACGGCAACCTGTTCGACGGGTTCCTCCAGCGCCAGAAGCGCCCTGCCGTGGCCGGAAGTTAGAGCGCCGGAGCGTATCATGTCCAGAACCGTCTGCGCCAATTTCAATATTCGCAAACAGTTAGCGACGGACGAGCGGTCCTTGCCCACCTTCACGGCCAATTCTTCCTGCGTAAGGTTGAACTCCGAAACCAGGGTCATGTAGGCCTGCGCCTCGTCCACCGCGTTCAGGTCTTCCCTCTGGAGATTCTCGATTAGTGCGAGCTCCATGGCGTCTTCTTCGTCCGCCTCCTTCACAATCGCCGGGATTCTGCTCAGGCCTGCTTTCTTGCAGGCGAGAAGCCGCCTTTCTCCCGCGACGAGCTCGTAGCCGTCCGCGGCCTGTCTCACGACAATCGGCTCTATCACCCCGTGCTGGCGAATCGAGTCCGCGAGCTCCTCCAGAGCTCGCTCGTTCATCGTGGTGCGCGGCTGTCTGGGGTTGCGCCGGATTTCGTCCACCGAGATCTCAAACATGCCCGTGGGCGGCTTCACGGCAGCGAGCCCGATGTCTTCCGGTATGAGCGCCTTGATTCCTCGACCGAGAGCTTTTCTAGTCATGCTGCATCACTTCCTTTGCTAGCTCCACGTAGCTTTGCGCCCCCGGGCACTTGGGATCGTAGAGGATTATCGGCTTCCCGAATCCGGGGGCTTCACTCAACCTCACATTTCTGGGAATCACCGTTTTATAAACTCGTTCGGCGAAAAAACTCTTCGTTTCATCGGCCACCTGCTGACAAAGATTCAGGCGCGAATCGTACATCGTCAGCAGGACGCCCTCTATCCTCAACCCGGGGTTCAGGTTCTGCTGCACCAGCTTTATGGCGCCCAGCAGCTGGCCGATGCCCTCCAGGGCGTAGTACTCGCACTGCACCGGGATCAGGACGGAATCGGACGCCGTCAGCGTATTGACGGTCAGAAGGCCGAGAGACGGCGGGCAGTCGATGAAACAGTAATCATACTTCTGCCTTACGTCCCTGATGCTGTTCCGGAGCCTGCTCTCGCGCGCAAGCATGCCCACCAGCTCTATCTCGGCGCCGACGAGCCTCTGACTGGAGGGCACGACGTCCAGAAGCGGCAGCGGTCCTCGGACGACAGCGTCTTCGATAGGCACGCTCTCGACCAGGATTTCATACATGCAATTCGTTGTCTCGTCTCCATTTACGCCGACTCCGCTGGAAGCGTTCCCCTGCGGGTCCGCGTCCAGCAGCAGCACCTTCTTGCCCAGCTGCGCGAGACAGGCGGCGAGGTTCACTGCAGTCGTGGTCTTTCCGACCCCACCCTTCTGATTGGCGACCGCGATCACTCTGCCCATGACGCACCCCCCTGCGACCAACATCCGGGACGCTCCTCATGTGACGCAGCTCCGCGCGCGAGTTGTACTGCCTCGCAACGCAGAGACCGCAGCCAGCGGTAATGTTTCACGTGAAACAATGCGCACTCTCCGGACGAGATCTGTCACCGTAACTCAATGTGGATGCGTTCGAGTAGGCGCTAGGATAGCACCCAGGAACATTGTGTCAACTGCAAAACGCACACGAACCAGCGTAATTGTCTGAAAATTGGAGGCTCATTGTCTCTATGGCAGCCCTGGGGCGACCCGATGTCAGCGATTCAATGTCTGCGATCCAGTCTCGGCGTCCCGACACCGACGGCCCGGTGCCGGGGTCCCGATGCCAGAAGCCCGCCGGTAACGACACGGCGCCAGCGAGCCGGCACCCGAATGTTTCACGTGAAACAATTTAGGATGGCGGGCCCGGGCGGCGGGTCAGATCGGGTTGCAGACGGCCCCGGACACGCCCCGCTGCGCAGACCCGCACAGTCTGGAATCCCCTGGGTCTGCCGGCGGTGTTTCACGTGAAACAATCCTGGGGGGCCGGGCTGACTGGTCGAAGGGCACCACGGTCCAATCCCGAGTGTTTCACGTGAAACAATCCTTGGTAGCGGTCCGAGTGGCCGGTCGAAGGGTTCAAGGGTCCAATCCCGAGTGTTTCACGTGAAACATCGTCCGGTGGGTCGACCAGGCAGGCCAGGTTGCTCACGGGCACCAGACCAGTTTCACGGAAAGCAGAATGTTTCACGTGAAACAATATGCGCGCACCCGGTGCGTCGCGATGGCCACGCGTTCGTAGACACGCCATTACTCCGTCGCACGGCCCGCCCGGGATGTTTCACGTGGAACATTCTCGGCGCGCTAGGGCGGACCCGGGTGTCTCTGGATACCGAATCAGCTTAACTTCCGTAAATTCAAGAGAGTAGTGAGGGATTGCCAGGAGGGGGTGAGAGATTCTACGCTCAATCCGAGCTGCTTCAGCGTGCGAGCATCCGCCGCAGTGAGAGCGCTGCTGCGGGGGCGTCTGGCCGTGTACACCACTATGGCCCCACCGGGGCTGAGCAGCGGCGCTACCTGCCCGGCCAGCCGGAGAGTCCCGCCGACCGCACGGGACGTCACGAGGTCCACCCGGGGAATCCGTCCGGCGTCCGCGACAGATTCCAGCCTGGCATGCACAACTGCCACGTTCGCAAGGCCAAGGCTGCGTCTGACTGACTTCAGGAATGCCACTGCCTTGCTCTTGCTCTCGACCAGCGTGAATCGTGCACCGTCCGCCCACATGGCCAGCACCAGGCCGGGGAAACCGGCGCCAGGACCGACGTCCAGTATGTGCTTTCCCTCAAGGTGACTGTCGTAGGCCAGAAGACACAGGCTGTCGAGAACGTGGCGCTCCACTATCCGGGTTCTATCTTTCACGGAGATCAGGTTGATTCGCCTGTTCCATTTCTCGAGCTCAGCCAGGAAGGACTCGCACGAAGGCTGGAACCGGGAGGGTAGGGCGCTGCCGACCGAACTGGCTATTTTCCGAAGCGTGTCGAGGTGCGCCCTGGAAAGTCCGCCAGCGCTACCGACCGCACCGCTTTCGGCTCGGATTGTTCCACGTGAAACATTGGCGGGTCTGCCCTCTGTCACTTCGCCTCCGGAAGGGCGCGCGTGATGCGTTCGTAGCCCTTGAGATAGATCAGGAGGGCCGAGACGTCTCCCGGTGAGACGCCGGGAAGACGCGACGCCTGTCCGACCGAAGCGGGTCTCACCTTGAGAAGTCGCTCCCTCGCCTCTCTGGAGATGCTGTTCAGCTCTTCGGCGTAAAGCTCGTCCGGGATGCGCACCTTCTCCAGGTGTCTAAATTGCTCTATCTCTTTCTCCTGCCTTCGGATATAGCCTGCATACTTGACCCTTATCTCGACCAG
>CAZMZP010000019.1:0-21027 GCA_964570935.1 uncultured bacterium | reverse complement strand
CACGGCAGGAACTACATCCTGGGAGACTCGCTGGCGCGAATGAAGCTGATGCAGGGCCTGGACGTTCTCCGGCCCATGGGCTGGGACGGCTTCGGGCTGCCGGCGGAGAACGCGGCAATAGAGAAGCACATACACCCGGCTGAGTGGACGCGGGCCAACATCGCGGCCATGAAGAAGCAATTCGAACAGTGGGGAACCGGGTTCGACTGGGACAGGGAAGTGGCCACTTGCGACCCGCCTTACTACAAGTGGACTCAGTGGCTCTTCTTGGAGCTCCACAGGGCCGGCCTGGCTTACAGGGGCGAGGCCTCAGCCAACTGGTGCCCCAGCTGCCGCACGGTGCTGGCGAACGAGCAGGTGGTGGCCGGCGCCTGTGAACGGTGCGAGACCGAGGTCACACAAAAGAAGCTGGAGCAGTGGTTCTTCAAGATCACGGCCTACGCCCAGCAGCTGCTGGACGGCCTGGACGGGCTCCCGCACTGGCCGGACAGAGTTAAGACGATGCAGAGGAACTGGATAGGCAGGAGCGAGGGAGTCGACATAGAATTCCCGCTGGAGTCGGGCGGAAGCGTGCGGTGTTTTACGACCAGGCAGGACACCATTTTCGGCGCGACATACATGGTGTTGGCGGCCGAGCATCCGCTCCTGGACGACGTGCTGCGGTCCGGCGGAAGCGCCGAACTTAGGGAGTTCGTACGGAAGGAGAGAGCGCAGAGTGTCGCGCGAAGGTGGGAGCCCACGCGCGACAAGGTCGGAGTGTTCACAGGCGTGTACGCGAAGAACCCCATGACCGGCTGGCGCATTCCCGTCTGGGTGGCCAACTACGTGGTGGTGGAGTACGGCACGGGCGCGGTGATGGCCGTCCCGGCTCACGACCAGAGGGACTTCGAGTTTGCGCAGAGATACTCGCTGGACGTCAAAGAAGTGATACTGCCGCCCGGCAAGAGCCGGGGACAAGCTCTCACGGAGGCATACGAAGAGGAGGGGGTCCTGGCGGACTCGGGTGACTTCACCGGACTGGCCAGCGACCTGGCCCGCGACCGCATCGCCGGCCGCATGGAAGAAACTGGCGTGGGCAAGAGAGCCGTTCGGTTCAAGCTGAGAGACTGGCTGGTGTCCCGGCAGCGCTACTGGGGCACGCCCATTCCGGTCGTCTACTGCGAGAAATGCGCGATTGTGCCCGTGCCGGAGTCGGCTTTGCCCGTGATTTTGCCCGAGGACGTGAAGTTCGACCCCAGCGGCAGGTCGCCGCTCCTCACACGTGACAATTTCCTGAACACGACGTGTCCGCGGTGCGGCGGGACGGCCAGAAGGGAAACCGACACCCTGGACACTTTCGTGGATTCCGCCTGGTATTACCTGAGATACCTGACCCCGCGCGATAACAGCAGGGCCTTCAGCCGCGAAATGGTGAACAGATGGCTGCCGGTCGACCTCTACATCGGGGGCATCGAGCACGCGATACTGCATCTCATGTACTCGCGCTTCATCGTAAAGGCGCTGCGAGACCTGAAGCACCTGGATTTCGACGAGCCCTTCGCGCGGCTGTTCACGCAGGGCATGATCTGCATGAACGGCGCCAAGATGTCGAAGTCAAAGGGCAACGTGGTGAGCAACGAAGAGCTGATAGAGCGCTACGGCGCGGACACGGTCCGGCTGTACACACTGTTCATGGGCCCGCCCGAAAGGGACGCTGAGTGGACCGAGAAAGGCGTGGAAGGCGCTCACCGCTTCCTACAGAGGGTCTGGAAGCAGGTGCTCGACTGTTCACACCCGGGAGGTACAAGAGGGCCTCAGGAGGCTCCTGCTGCCTCTGGAGGCGCTGTCGCGACCGGCGAGTCGGCCCCAGGTCGGGCCCAGCTTCGGGCGAAGCTCCACGAGACCATAGGGAAGGTCACGCATGACCTTGAGAATTTTCATCATAATACGGCCGTAAGTGCTTTAATGGAGCTAAGTAACGCTATAGCCACGTACGTCAGGGACAGGGCTCGTGGACAGCACGACCCGGTCGTCCGCGAGGCCGTCAGAGCCCTGGTCGTCCTGCTTTCTCCGATGGCGCCGCACGTATCGGAGGAGCTCTGGCACAGACTGGGCGGCACGCGGAGCGTCTTCCTGGAGCCGTGGCCCAGCTGGGACCCGGCGGCCGTCAAGCGGGAGACCTACGTGCTCGTCGTACAGGTGAACGGGAAGCTCCGGGCCCGGCTCACGGTGGAAGCCGGTACAGCCAGGGCGGACCTCGAAGCCGCGGCCCGCGCAGACCAGCACGTCGAGGCCAATCTGACCGGCAAGGCAGTCAGACAGGCAATCCACGTCGACGGGAAACTACTCAACTTCGTGACGAGCTGAGGGCCGGAGCACGGTGCTGAAGCGCCGGGGCAACGGCCGAGGCTCGGAATCCAGGCCGATCCCACGCGAGGCGGCCCGCACCCGCGTAGGTTTACATAATATGCATTATACGACATTATGCATGGGCGGGGAAACATGGGTTTCCGAACGACGTCCCAGGCGGCCCGGGGCTTAGAACGGGACTTTGCTGTGGTACTCGCCCAGTACGGGGATCTTCCAGTATTCGCCCGAGGAGGCCTTGATTATCCCGATCACGGCCACGAGGAGGACGGCGAGCCATCCCGCGAAATTGAGGAACACGTTGATGACGAATCCTATAAACGGGATGCGGCCGATGGAGTGGTCCACTATGGAGATGAAGACGGCCAGGACGATCTCGAAGCAGAAGAGCAGGAAGCCCTGCCTGGCGTGGTGCATGGAGAAGTTGTTCTCTTTCTGCAACAGGGGCGGCAGAAAGCAGAGAAACAGGATGTAGGACGCGGCCGCAAGCAGCCTGGCCTCCTTGTGTTCGACCTGCTCGTTCACCTGACACCTCCGAAAGTGGGGTCCAGCGGACCCGTTAATGGTTCGACTCCCACGACCCCCTGCCCTTCTCCGACCCTCAACAGAGCGCTATGCCGTCCAGGACGAGGTCTCGCACTCGTCGGATGGGATCTGGAACGACAGTTTTTCCTGCGCTGGCCAGCTCTCCACGACCATGCCCTCGCGCGTCACCAGCAGAAACGCGTCGATTTTGTCACCCGCCGAAAGGCCGAGGTCTTTCAGCGGGAGCGCCACCTCGACTATTTCCACGGCGGCGCAGGCCGCTGAGGTGAAGACCTCCTCCCAGTGGGAGTCCGTCCTGCGCTCCACCAGGAGCTTGCATCGGCTGTCCCCCGGACCGAGCGGAAGACTGAACCTCACCGTGACGGGCGACGCGATCTCGAACACGAGCGTCACCTGCGCGAACGCAGTCGAGTCGGGCCTTGCGACCGTGTCGATGCGAACGTACAGCTTGGTCGCATCGTAGCCGTAGTACAGAGCGCGCACGACGCTGGAAGCCTGGCGCATACTGCTGGCGCCCTTGGTGAGGTCGCAGTAACCGCCCAGCCGCCACTCGTAGTAGTCCGTGACTATGCCGTCGATGCGCGGTTCGAGGAACCCGCCCGGCGGCGCTGAGATGACCTGCGGCTTGGTGCCGCCGGCGCCCAGGATGGGCGCGTACAGCCGCGCCGGCACCTCCAGGTGAAGCAGCTCGTACATTCTTATCAGGTGATTTCTGAAAAGAGAGTCGAATTCGAAGTCGAAGCTTGACGAATGCTCGTCTCCGTACCACCAGAACCAATCGCTTCCCTCCGCCACGTGTATCTCACGCCACGCGGCGCGGACAACCTCTGAGCCGTCCGCCTCGGGACGCGACTCGACGTATTCCACGAGGGCCGCGCGGGCATCAGCAAGCAGGTCCCAAGCTGCGTTGTCCTCGGGGTGGCCGACCCATATCCGGAAGTTGGAGTCGATCCAGGAGCCCGGAGGGACTGTCTGCAGCTTCCGCGCGGCCGGGAACCGGGCCAGGTATTCGCGCGGCGTGGTGGACTTGATTGTGGGATGCGAAGACAGTCCCTTGTAAAGCAGTCGAAGGAAATCCCTTCCGTCGTTCTCGTAGAATTCCCAGCAGTTCTCTCCGTCGAGCACTATCGACACCAGGGGCTCCGCGTCTTCGGAGGTTTCCCCTATCCTCTCCAGGCGGGCGATGAGGTCCTTCACTGCCGCCTCCGCCGCCCAGTTCATGTACGTAAAGCCTATGAGGTCCGAGAGAACCTTGTCTCGGAAGACTAGCGATATCGGGCCCGAGGGCGTGTCGAAGGCATACGGCCTGGAGATGGCTGCGCTCACTTCTTTTCTGCCGGCCTTGTGAAGCCCAAGCGCCCTCACCAGTATGGCTTCGTCCGCCGCGGCCCACTCGAACCCGGCCTTCCTCGCCAGAACCAGCGTCTCGTCGCTGACGCCGCCCTCCGGCGGCCAGAGCCCCCTGGGCGCGGCGCCGAACAGCCTCTCGTGGCACCGTACCGCGTCCTCGAGCTGAGAGAAGGCGTCCTCCGGCCACTTCATTCCGGAGCGAGGGAGTTCCGTTCCGGGCAGTGCCTCGCGCGCCACCGACACGTCACACAGCAGGGGCAGAATGGGATGGAAATAGGCCGAGCTGGAAATCTCTATCTGTCCCCTGTCACCGGCCGCCCGCCAGGCGTCCAGCGAGCCGGCGCCGACGGCAAGCTGTTTCTTGATGACGGCGTCCCTGTCGGCAACGGTGAAGTCCGTGCCCTTCCTCACGATGGGAGCAATGTCGGGGTCGTCGAGATAGGACGGGTCTATCCATGCCAGGTTGAAGAAAGTCTGGAGGTTCAGGATGTCCTGCGCCGTAAACCTGCCCAGTCCCTTCTTCCGCGAGATCTCCTGCTGCAGGACTTCCGTCCTGCGGTACAGCCGGTAGTAAAGCGGGTAGCGGCCGATCGCATGTTTCTTGTTCGCGGCGAAGAAGTTCCTGAGGAGAAACCTCTTTTCGTCGTCCGTCAGGCTCTCTGGCGCCTTCATGGACACTTCCAGAAAGCTGTCCCGAACCGGGTTTCGCGCGTAATCCTCTATCTGCTCGAGCAGGCACGGGACCAGATTGAACGTGACGCGGACGCCGGGAAACTCGTCCAGCATCCGGACCATGTCCGTGTAGTCCTTGGCGGCGTGCAGCCGCACCCACGGCAGCATATAGATGCCGGTCCGGGCGTCCTTGTACACCGGCTGGTGCATGTGCCATACGATCGCTACGTGTACTGTCTTGGCTGGCATACAGTCTTACGAGTCGGGACGACGAGCCTCTGGTCTAGTTGGAATCCGGGGCCGTTCCGGCCGCCGTTGCCGGAGAGGTCTCGGGAGCGCCCAGCTTCAACTTCAAGCGCAGCTCCTCAATCGCTATCCTGGCGGCGTTCACACCCCAGTAGTCGGCGTGGTTCTTGACCACCCTTTCGTAGAGTTCGATGGCGCGGCCGTACATCGCGGCCGCCCTGTAGCAGCGAGCAGCGGCCATGAGCTCTTCCGCTGCTTCGTTACCCTGCACGTTTAGGGCTATACCCTCTCTTTGCCTGGCCGCCTCCGCGAACTCGCCCTTCTCTTCCTGAGCCGTGGCTATTCCGCGCCTGGCCGAGTTCCGCAGCAGGTCGTCCCTGCCCACGCGCTTAAGAAACTTCTCGTAGCTGACTATGGCCTCGTCCAGGGAGCGCGTCTCGAGCAGGGCGTCGCCCTTGAAGAGCAACCCCTTCTTTCCGCTCTCGGTCCCGGCGTACCGGTCCAGCAGCTCGTCGTACAGGACCGTGGCCTGAGGCGCGTTGCCAGACCACAATTCCCGGTTTGCCTGGGTGAGTATCATCTCCGCGGCCGCCTCCGCCCTGCCCCTGTCCCGGACCATCATCACGATCACGACCAGTGAAACAACAACGACTATCCCCGCTATTATCATTACGCGCGCGTGCATGCGCGCAAAATCCGCCGCCTTGAGCGAAAAAGTGACGAGCGGGTCTCTCTTCATTTCCTTTCTGGTCATCTTGATTCTGGTCTTCTTCTTGGCCAACTCAACACCTCCTGCGGAAGTCATCCGCGAGATAACGGCTTAGCTTCGTGTTCGTAGAACATCCACGCATCTGGGCGCGGACATTGCGGCCAAGTATACCACAAAACCCGGCGAATCAGCCCAAGTTGTCTGACCGGCCGGAACAGGCCTCGCACAGCACGGCGCCCGAGGCGTGCAGTCGCAACGACATGAACAGGTTGCTGCAGCTCTGGCAGAACGCGCCCTTGGCGGACGCGGTGGCCAGGTCGAAGACTCCGTAGAACTCCGTGAACGGATGCGCCTCCACCCTCAAGGTGAGGAGGCACCTGGGCACCCAGATCTCTTCGCCGCCCGCCAAAGAGAGCCTGACTCTTGGCCTGAACCTAGCCGCCTCGGCAGCGGCTTTCCTTTGCCACTCCAGCTTGAAACTGTCGGTCCTGTTCGACGCGCCGTCGTTCCTGGAGAAGGCCTCCGGGCCGGAGTCGCCCTCCTCCAGAATGAGCCGCCTGTAGTACGCCTCCAGTCTCTCCAGTTCCTTGTCCAGCAGAGTGTCGCTCCGAGCCTTGAGCGAAAACGCCTTGTGCTTCAGCTTCGTCACCACGCTCGCAGAGGCCTCCCGCAGCGCGGCGACGAGCTCCTCGTTTCGCGCGGTCGTGGCGCCTTCGCCGGTGGGAGCGACGGCCTCGAAATTCAGGGTGTCCCAGTAGGAGTCCGGCTCGGAACAGACCTTTCGCGAAGCAAAGTCGTAGACGACGCTTCTGAGCTCGTGCGTCGAGTCCACGGTGCAGTAGGACACGAGAAAATGAAACCTGAGAAAGGCATGATGGTACCTTTCCCTGCCGATTATCTCAACCCCGAAGTTCTCAAACTTGACCTGCCTGAGGAAGTGGCTCACACCCCTGGCCTTCTCCGTGGCCGTCCTCCTGGACACCAAACCGCGCTGCCTGGCCAGGGACAGCAGCACGGAAAAGAAATGGCTCCCCGGCGCCGTCAGCTCGGCCTCCTGCGCCGCGGCAGCGGCCTCCTCGCTGAACGCCAGGAGCACGGTCTCGCGCCGCAGCCGTTGCTTGAGCTCCGGACTCACCTTGACCTCGAGCAGGTCCGTTCCCGCCGGGGTCACGCTGGCGCCCTGGGCAACGAGCAGCCTGTTGGCGAAATTCATTATGGTCTGCCGTTCGGGCGTCACTCCTCGCTCCTTCCCGTCTGGACGTCGAAGATGCGCCTGTCGAGGTCCTTCACTTTTTCGTATCTCCTCCTCGCGTACATCAGTTTCGAGCCGAAGGAGGAGTATCGTCTCTCGGCCTCCGCCCTGTCCTTGGAGGTGGCCCAGATGTAGAAGACCGTCTCCTCGAACGAGCGCTTCTCGTCCAGGTTGCCCAGGATCAAGTCCATCTCGCCCACCACGAGCTCAAACATGCTTATCTTCTTCTGCAGTATCTCCAGGACGTAGGATTCAACCGTGCCCTCAGTCGTAAAATTGAATATCTGGATGTCGTGCTTCTGCCCCAGGCGGTGCACCCGCCCTATCCTCTGCTCGATGCGCATGGGGTTCCAGGGCAGGTCGTAGTTGACGATCCTCCTGCAGAACTGGAGATTTCTCCCCTCCCCTCCCGCCTCCGTGCTGATCAGAACCTGAGCGTGGCGCCTGAAGGCCGATATGGCGTCCTCCTTCTCCGAGGCCGAGAGGCCGCCGTAGAACACGGACGCGCTGACTCCCGCCTCGTCCAGCACGCGCTTGAGGTAGTCCAGCGTGCTCTTGAACTGCGTGAAGACGATCATCTTTTCCTTTCTCTGTTCCAGCAGTCCCATCAGGCCGCCGCACTTGGAGTTGAACGAGATCGTCGCGGCCATGTCCTTCAAGCTCTCGAACCTGTCCTTGGCGGACCGGTATCGCGCGTTGGCGCATATCCGCTCCAGGGTTCGCAGAGCCGCGAAGCTGCTGCTGCCTATTTCCTTCTGAAGCACCAGCAGAGTGAAATACCACTGCTTCTCTATCTCGCTGCCGCGCCGTCCGAACATCTCCCTCACCAGTCCCGACACCGAGTCGTAAAGCGCGCGCTCCGCCTCGGACAGCTGGAACGCGACCTCCTGAACGACGCGCTTCGTGAAAGGCACCTCCGCCTGACTTCTGGAAGTGCGCACCATCACCTCGGACAGAAGCCTGCTCAGACTGTGTGTGTTCTTCGCGAGGCGCCTGTCCCCCCTGACCATGAACTGCCTGCGGAAAGCCCTGTATGTGCCCAGGGTGCCGGGTCTCAACAAGGTGACCAGGTTGAACAGCTCCCTGAGGTCATTCTGGACCGGCGTGGCAGTCAGCAAGAGCATGTATTTCACGTTCAGGCTGTGGACGAATTTCCAGGCAACAGTCTTGTGATTCCTGAGGCGGTGGGCCTCGTCCACGACGAGAAGGTCGAACTGTTCCTTGCGGACCTCGTCCCTGTTACGCGCGCTCTTGGCGCAGTCGATTGAGGCGATGACGATGCGGCCCTGCCCCCAGTCGCCCGGGCCGAGTGCCACGTCCGCCCTCAACATGAACTTGTTCCAGAGCTCTTCCCTCCACTGCGAAAGCAGCGAGACCGGGACCAGGATGAGGCACCTCCTGACGAGACTACGCAGGAGGTACTCTTTCAGCACCAGTCCAGCCTCTATGGTCTTGCCGAGACCCACTTCGTCCGCCAGGAGCGCCCTGCCGCCCATGTCCCTCATTACCCTGAGGCACCCCTTTATCTGGTGCTGGTGCCTGTCGATGTCCCTGACATTCTGAAGGGCGACCAGATGCGTGAAGCCCCTGTCGAGAGCCAGTCTCTCGGCCTCCATGCGGAGGGCGAAGTCCTCGTAGGAATCAAACTTCCCGGCCTGGAGAGCCTTCAACACCTGCAGTCCGCCCTCGTCCCATTCGAACATGTCCCCGGTCTGCCATTCCACCGCGGCCACGCGAGCGACGTGTTCGCCGATGCCGCCTGCGCCCTGCCCGGCCGTGCCCGGCTGCTTGCCGGTCTCGGCCTGTGGCCTGTCTTCCTTGCCGTCCGTCCCCTCCTTGGTTTCCACAAGCGGATACGTCGAGACTATGCGCTTCACCCCGCACGGAAACACCACTTCCAGGACGTCGTGAAGCACACCTTTGCGGACGTCGACGACGAGCCCCTCGCCGAACAGGCGGTGTACTACTCTGTCTCCGACCTCGAAAATCTGGCCGCTCATCGTGTGTATTCTCTTGCCCTGCCGCTAACGTTCGACGCGGCTGCCTCAGTCGATCAGGTAGAAGTTGAGCCCCGCCGCCGCCTCTCCAGAGCCCAGCAGGCCGCCCTGGCCGAACAAACCGTAACCCCTCACGCATATGTCGACGGACGCGACTCTGTGGAAGAAATATTCGAACCCGGCGCCGGCAGTCAGGACCAGCCCGTCGGGTCCGACCTCGGAGCCGTCCTCGTATTCTCTGCCGGGATGATGGAATCCCGCGCCGAACGTCAAGTATCTGGTTAGTGCGGTGGCCCGCCGGAAGTACATGAGGTAGTCGACCGTGAACACGGCGACCGTCATCTCTTTCGGCTCGTACTGAAGGCCCAGGCCGGGTGTTCCTTCAAACCGCTGGTTCTCCATGGAAATGCCGAAAGCCCTCTCGTTCCCCAGATAGTACCTGAGCCTCAACGCGTACCCGACCCCCTGGTCGAAGTCCCCGGCCGCTTCCGCGTCTCCCGCCAGGAAGCCGTACTGACCCTGGACTCCCACGCCCAGAGTGCCGCGTTCCTCAAAAATGGGGCCGCACTGGCCGGTTGAACACGAGCCTGTGGCAGCGAGCACCAGCGCCGCCGCCAAGAACCTGAAATGTCTTCTCACTGTTTCCTCCTTCCGCCTCAGTCGCCTTGCTTGAGCGGTAGACGAGCCCTTGGATGAAATCGAGAGTGGACTTTACGCAGATACTCCCGGTCCAGCTGAGTGTAGATCTGCGTCGTGGAGATGGAGGAGTGCCCCAGGAGCTCCTGCACCACTCTGAGGTCCGCGCCTCCCTCCAGAAGATGCGTAGCGAAAGAATGCCTCAGCATGTGGGGACTGGGCGTCACACTGAGGCGGGCCTTCAGGCAATACTTCCTCAGAATCTTCCAGAAACCCATTCTGGAGAGTTTCCTGCCGCGGGAGTTCACGAACACGAACTGAGACTTGCTCCTTTCCACCAACCCCGGTCGCGCCTTTTGCAGGTACTGCCCGAGCGCTCCGCACGCCTGGGAACCCAGAGGGACTATCCTCTCCTTCCCGCCCTTGCCGGTGCACCTGAACTGCCTCTCATCCAAATCCACGCTCTGGAGCGTCGCCGACACCAGCTCCGACACGCGACAGCCCGTGGCGTACATGAACTCCAGCATGGCTCTGTCGCGCAGGCCCAACGGCGCGGCGGCGTCCGGCTGCGACAGCAGTGTCCTGACCTCGTCCACGCTGAGCGTCCTGGGCAGCCTTTTCCACAGTCGCGGCCGCTCCAGAAGCTCGGTAGGGTCGCCCTGCCTCACCCTGGAGGCTATCAGATAGGAATAGAACGCTCGCACCGACGAGAGGTTCCGCGCCACCGACGCGGGGTCGAATCCCCGTCTGGACAGCGTGGACAGATACTCGGCGATCTGTTCCCGGCTCGCGTCCTCCGCCACCTTCTTCTTGCGAGAGGAGAGAAAGTGGAGGAATTTCTCGACGTCGCCGGCGTAGGAGCTCACGGTGTTGCCGGACAGCCTGCGCTCGAAGAGCAAGTAGTGCCGGAACTCCTCCACCACGCGGCCTCCCTGTCTGCCGCCGTCAGTCTTCACGTGCGTTCTCACAGGTACGGATTGCACTCCTTCTCGTTCCCGATGGTCGTGTTGGGCCCGTGTCCGGGCAGTACCGCGGTGGTGTCCGCCAGGCAGAGCAGCCTGCTCCTGATGGAATGAAGAAGCACCGTGGGGTCGCCGCCCGGGAAGTCGCTCCTTCCGACCGAGCCCGCGAACAGAGTGTCCCCGGAGAAGACGTACCCCCTCCCCAGGAGACATATCCCACCCTCCGTGTGGCCGGGGGTATGCAGCACGTTCAGCTGAAGCGCCCCTACCTTGATGGTGTCGCCGTCCGCCAGCAGCCTGTCTGCCGCCGGTGATACGACGGGCCCGAACGCGGAGGCCGAGAGATTCATCGCCGGGTCCAGCAGCATTCCGGCGTCGTACCCGTGTATCATGAGCTCCGCCCCGGTTGCCCGCTTCACCTCGGCGTTGGCGGACATGTGGTCCACGTGGCCGTGCGTGTTCACAATCATCCGTATCGTGAGTCCCATGTCTTCTATCGCGGACTTGACCGCGTCCGCGTCACCGCCCGGGTCTATGACCGCGCCGTCCCTCGTGGCCGCGCACCCCAGTATGTAGCAGTTGGTGTCCATCTGTCCGACTATCATCTTTCTCAGAATGATGCCCTTCATCCGTGCTCCGACCTCCAGATGTGCCCCGGGCGGGCGCTCCCGCCGCCCGGCGTAACCGCCTAGCCCGCGTCCGTGAATTCGAGGCCCCTCTGGCCGAGCTCCAGCTCTATCAGTTTCTTCTTCCACCGGATCCCGCCGGTGAACCCTCCGAGGGCGCCGTCAATCCTGATGATTCTGTGACACGGAACCACTATCGGAATCGGGTTCGCCGCTAGAGCGTTGCCCACGGCTCGAGCCGCCTGCGCGCTGCCGACCTCGCGCGCGATCTGTTTGTAGCAGACGAGGGTTCCGTAAGGAATCTTCCTTACCGCCCTCCACACCGCCTGCTGAAAACGCGTGCCGGTGGAAAGATCGAGGTCGACGTCGAACGGCACCCTGTGGCCCTCGAAATAGCGCTTGAGCTGGCCGGCAAAAGGCTTCAGGGCCCTGTCGTCCCTGACCAGTTTGGCCCCGCGCGCCTTCCGCAGTTCCTGGATGACCCGGCGGTCGTTGAAATACCGCAGGAGCAGGAATTTCAACCCTTCGTCGCCAACCGCAAACCACACGGTGCCGAGCGGCGTCTCGAGCGTGGAGTACTTCAGCGTGGACATGGTCCTGCTCCTTTCAACTTGCGCGGCTCGCGGTCGACGCCGCGCGCTTCGCCCCGAGACGGCCGCCGCGTCCCGGAATCTCACGCGCGCGGGCGCGTCCAGCGCCTAGGTGCGCCAGTATCTTTCCTGCCAGCGCGGGACCGACGCCGGGAACCTGAGCAATCTGCTCGACGCCGGCCCCGGCCACTGCCTCCACGGACCCGAAGCGCCTGAGAAGTGCCTTCCGTCTCGCGGCGCCCACCCCCGGGACCTCGTCCAGGGCCGACTTTATGGTCCACCTGCTGCGAAGCTTCCTGTGATAGCCGACCGCGAAGCGATGCGCCTCGTCTCTCATCCTGGCCATGGTCCTGAACGCCCGGGAGGCCGGAGGAAGCTGAAGCGTTCCCTCGCGCCACGAGAAATGAAACTCTTCGTTCCCCTTGGCCAGCCCCATGACGCGTAGTCTGCCCAACCCGGCTTCCTCCAGCGCGCGGGAGGCCGCGGCCACTTGCGACCTGCCTCCGTCCACGAGAATGAAATCGGGAAGCGGTCTCTTCTCCCTGACCAGCCTTGCCATCCTTCTGGACACGGCCTCATGCATCATCTGGTAGTCGTCCTGTCCCACGACTCCCCTTATCTTCATCCTGCGGTAGTCAGACCGCCTGGCCACCGCGTTGTGAAACACGATGACCGACGCTACCGCGTGCTCGCCCGATAACTGCGAAATGTCGAAGGCTTCCATCCTGACGGGCAGAGCGGGCAGGCCCAGTGCCACCTGTATCTCCTGCACCTCCGGAGGAATCCTCTGAGGCCTGTCTCCGTCAGCCGCTCCGGACTCCTGCAGAGACAACAGCGCGTTCTGACAGGCCATCCTCAGGAGGGCCGCTCCGCTCCCCTTCCGAGGCACCCTCACGGACACCCTTCGCCCCGCTGTGCGCGACAGCCAGGACTCCAGGACGGCTCCCTCCTCGCCGGGGTCAACCGGCACGAGCACTTCAGGCGGTACGACAGCCGGGTTGAGGTAGTACTGGGAAGCAGCGGAAGAAAGGACCTCAGCGTCACTCTTCCCTTCGGCTCCTTCCATCAGCAGAGTCTCCTTCCCCAGCACCTTTCCCTGTCGCACCTTGATCACAACTGCGGCGGCGAGCCCCTCCTGCCGACCCAGGCCGATCACGTCCGAGTCGTAATCTCTCAGTGTGAACACGTGCTGCCTCCTGAGCGCGCTCTCTATCGCTCTGGCGCGATCCCTCAGCACTGTGCACTTCTCATACCGCCTCTGCGTCGACGCGGCCTCCATTCCCCGGCGGAGCGACTCCAGTATGCTCTCGCTGCGTCCGCCCAGGCACACCAGGAGCTCGTCCACAACAAGCGTGTAGCCCTTCCTGGTGATTCTCCCGGTGCAGGGCGCCGCGCATATTCCTATCTGGTAGTCTATGCACTCCCTGCCCTTGAAGCGCCCCGGCTCTTCTCCCGGACAGGCCCGCAGCCGGAACGCACTGCGCAGGACCCTTAGGCCCCGCCTTACTGCCCGGGCGTCGGTGAACGGACCGAAATACCTGGACCCGTCGTCGCGGAGGTCCCGGGTCAGGACGAGCCTGGGGAACGCCTCTCCCAGGCTGACTTTCACAAACGGGTATTTCTTGTCGTCCTTGAGCAGAATGTTGTACTTGGGGCGGTGCTGCTTTATCAGGTTGGCCTCGAGGATGAGGGCCTCAATCTCGGTGTCCGTGGCCACGTAGTCTATGTCTCTCACCTGGTCCATCATGGAGGAATGTCTGGGGTCTTCCGGCTGCGCGCCGAAGTGATTCTTCACCCGCGCGTCGAGGCGCCTGGCCTTGCCGATGTAGATGATCCTGCCCCTCTTGTCCTTGAAGAAGTACACTCCGGGTCCGGTCGGCATTCTCGAGACCCTGGCGCGTGCGTCGTGGGAGTCCGTCATTTCGCGCCTCCTGCCTTCCCGAACCTCTTCCTTACGACACCGGCGGCGAACCCCAGCTCGGGACATCTCAACAGTCTGCAGCAGAGAACGTATGCGGCGACGCCCACGATTGCGCAGAAGAGCACCTCCGCCAGCCGGCCCGGGAGGCTCGCGACCATCCAGTTTCTTTCTATGAGCGTCATCGACCCCCAGCAGACCGCGGCCATTGCGACGCCGGCAAGCGCCATCCTGGCGACGCTCGACAGCATCTCTCTTCCCTTGATGTAGCCCAGCCTGCGCCGCAGGTGTCTCAACAGCAGGGCCAGGTTCAGCGCGGAGCTCAGCGCCGTGGCAAGCGCCAGTCCGCCCAGACCCAGGAACTGCATCAGGATGATGTTAAGGACGATGTTGGACAGCATCGCTGTCACCGCTGTCTTGACCGGAGTGCGGGTGTCCTTGAGAGAGTAGAACACGGGTGCCACGCACTTGACCGACCCGTAGAAGACCAGGCCGGCCGCATAGAACATCAGGGCCCACGCCGTCATGGACACCGACTGCCCGTGTCTGAACTCTCCCCTCTCGAACAGGAGCCTGATTATTGGATAACGCAGCACGATCAGACCCAGGCTGGCCGGAATCATGATGAAACACACGAACCGAACCGCGAACGAGAAGGTATCCCGCAGCTGGGCGTAATCCTCTCTGGCCGCCTGGATGGCCAGGGTAGGAAGGATGGCCGTGCCCAGGGCCACGCCGAATATGCCAAGCGGGAGCTGCATCAGACGGTTGCCGTACTCGAGGGCCGCCACGCTGCCCGGCGCCAGCAGCGAGCCCAGGAAGGTGTCCACGAAGGTGTTGATCTCCAGCACCCCCAGGCCCACGATTCCCGGCAGCATCAACCCCAGTATTCTCCGCACGCCCGGATGGTGCCAGTCGGGCCTGAAGCGGAAGCTCATGCCCCTCTTCTTGAGGAACGGAATCTGTATGGCCAGCTGCGCCGCTCCGCCCACCAGAACCCCTATGGCCAGGCCGTAGATCTGCTTCTCGGGCACGTCGCCCATTCTCGGGCAGAGGATGAACATGGAGGCGATCATTCCCACGTTCAGCAACGCCGGAGAGAAGGCCGGCGCGAAGAAGTGGCGGAGAGAATTCAGCATCCCCATGGCCAGAGCGGCCAGGCCCACGAACACTACGTACGGGAACATCATTCTGGTTAGAGAAATCGTGAGGTCCAGCTTGCCGGGCACGCTCCGGTAGCCGTACACCATGACTTTAACCAGGTACGGGGTGAGGAGAACGCCCGCGAGACACACGGCCACGAGCACCATGGCGAGGAGACTCCACGCCGCGCTGGCCAGCGCCCACGCCTCGCGCCTGTCCTTGGTGGCCAGGTACTGTCCGAAGATGGGGACGAAGGCCGCGCTGAGCGTGCCCTCTCCCAAAAGCGCCCTGAGAAGATTGGGGATCCTGAAGGCAACGGTGAACGCGTCGGCAGCCATCCCGGTGCCGAAGAAGTAGGCCTTGGTCACGTCCCTCACGAGCCCCATGATGCGGCTTGTGAAGGTGCCAAGGCCGATCTTGCCCGCGGACACGGCCACGTGGGCGGTCGCGCTTTCGGAATCGGGGTGCGTGAGCCCGTCGAAATCGTCCACGGTGCCTGCGATTGTGTCCGCGGCGGCGGGTGGAGGCGCAGGCGTGCCGGTGGTGTCAGCCCCGCTCTCCAGGCTTCCTCCGGCGGGATGAGCAGCTTCCGGGTCAGAAGGTGGCTTCATTCCTGACGCTTCTCTCTCTGTAACCTGGCCTGTCTGAAAGAAGTTGGAGCCGTCAGACAACTTCCGTCAGGAAAAACGCACGTCGAATTATGTAAACAACAAAGATACGCCTTCCTCACAGACAGCGCAACAACAAAGCGAAGGCGGTCCCGGAACGGGAAGCGCGGGAGCCGGCCCGGAAAACAACGAGGGCGGAGCACCGGTCTTCCCCTCAGGGGTAGTCCGGCGCCCCGCCCATACGCAGACACTCAGACGCGAGTGTCGACCCGGTCCGCTAGCAGGCCGTGCCGTGGTCCTTCTTGAAGGCCTCCACGAGCTTGGCGCCCCAGCCGTTCAGCGCCTCCAGTTTGCCGAAGAAGAACCTCAGCACGGGCGGCTCCTCCACGAACTTGAGGCCGCCCACGAGGTCTCTGTGCTTGTAAAGCCAGTTGAGCCTCTCCACCGCGTATTCTATCTGTGACATGGTGTAGACTCTTCTGGGCACCGCGCACCGCGCCAGCTCGAGGTCGGAGTAGCATTCGTTCCCGTCCTTGTCGCGGTCCATGGATATGGTGCCTCTCTCCATGGTCCTGATGCCGGAGGCCAGGTAAACCGCCGCGGCAAGCGCGCCGGCGGGGTACTGCGCCTGTGGCAAATGAGGCAGGAACATCTTTGCGTCCAGGTGGCAGGCCAGCCCGCCCGGAGGCGTCACCACCGGGATCTTGGTGTCGATAAGCCTCTCGGCGAAATACTTGACGAACTCCGCCGCGCTCCCGGCCACGTCGACCTCCGTCATCTCCCTCAGGCCGACTGCCATGGCCTCTATCTCCTTGGTCGACATCCCGCCGTAAGTGAGGAACCCCTCGTACACCGGCAGCCAGGGTTTAATCATCTCGAAGTACTTCTTGTTGTTTGTGGCGATGAACCCGCCCCTTACGCAGCTGCTCTTCCTTCCGGAGAGGTAGAAGATGTCGGTGTAGCTCATCAACTCGGTGATGATCTCCTGGATCGACTTGTTCTCGTAGCCCTTCTCTCTCTTCTTGATGAAGTAAGCGTTCTCGGAGATCAGGCTGCCGTCGAACACCAGCGGGATGTTGTGTTCAGCAGCGATCTTCTTCACCTCTCGCAGGTTCTCCATCGAGAACGGCTGGCCGCCCAGGAGGTTCGTCGTGGCCTCCATCCGGACGAACGGGATCTTGTCCGTGCCGTACTTCTTGATCACGTCCCGGAATTTCTGGAGGTCCAGGTTCCCCTTGAAAAGCTCGGTGCTCTGCGTGATGAGCGCCAGGTCCCGGAAGATCTCGAGAATGGTGCCGCCGGCCAGCTCGAAGTGCGCCTTCGTCGTCGTGAAGTGGTAGTTCATCGGCACCACGTCGCCCGGTTTCACCAGCACCTTGGCCAGCAGGTGCTCCGCGGCCCTGCCCTGGTGAACGGGCAGGACGTAATCGAACCCCAGCACGTCCTTTATCGACGCGGTCAGCTTGTAGAAGCTCTCGCAGCCCGCGTAGGCGTCGTCGGACACCATCATGGCGGCGAGCTGGTTGTCGCTCATGGCGTTCGTGCCGCTGTCCGTGAGCATGTCCAGGAAAATGTCTCTCGTCCTGAGCGAGAAAGTGTTGTACCCGCCCTCTTCCAGGACCTTGAGCCGCTTGTCGGCGGGCACGAGGAAGGTCTTTTGGACGATCCTGACCTTGTGCATCTCGACGGGGATTTCCTTGCCGTTAGAGAGCTTCACGATCATACGGGTCTCCTTTCCGGTGACGGGGCGTCGGAACACGGGCGCACAGCGTCAGGGCTGCCGTGACGTCAAGCAAAACAAATCATCTTATCCCAACACTGAGCCCGCAACAACGACAAAAAGCGGTTGCCTCGAACAGGGCGGCTTGACTCCGGGCCGCGCCTGTTATATCCTCCTCCCAGTCTCGAAAGGAGGTTTTGATGCCGCGTCATAAGTCTGCAGAAAAGCGAGTGAGACAGAACAAGACGAGAGCCCTTAGGAACAGGGCGGCCAGGACCAGGATAAAGGGTGCTACCAAGGAGCTTCACCAGGCCACGGACCCCGAACAGGTCAAGAAGGCCCTGGTGGAGTGCACGTCGCTCCTGGACAGGGCCTCGAAGAAGTCCGTGATGCACAGGCGGACCGTCGACAGGACCAAGTCCAGGCTGGCCAAGCTGGCCAACAAAGTCACGGCAAAGGCCAAGCAGCAGTAGTCTCTTCCGGCGGGCTCTAGTTAGAGGCGTCCCCTCTCCGGACTTCCTCGGGCAGGAGACCCGCGATCGTGTTAAGCAGCTCATCAGGCGGGACCTTGACGGTCTCGCCTGTCTTTCTGTTGCGCACTTCCACCTTCCCTTCGCTCAGGGCCTTCTCCCCTATCACGACTCGGAAAGGCAGGCCGATCAGGTCGGCGTCCTTGAACTTGAAACCCGGCCTCTGGTCGCGGTCGTCCAAGAGCACTTCGTACCCTATGCCGGTGAGCGACTCGTACACCAGCTCGGCCAGCTTCATGGTCGGCTCGTCGTTCACGTTGAGCGGCAGTACCTCGATGTGGTAAGGCGCCACGGACGGCGGCCAGACGATTCCGTTCGCGTCGTGACTCTGCTCGATGACCGCGGCCACGGTGCGCGTTATACCTATTCCGTAGCAGCCCATCACGAAGTCCCGCTCCTGCCCGGCGTGGTCCAGAAAATGGGCCCCCATGCTCTTGCTGTACTTCGTGCCCAGTTCGAAGATCTGCCCCACCTCTATCCCCCGCTGTATCGAAACAGGCCGGCCGCACCTGACGCAAGCGTCCCCCTGGCGCGCGACGACCAGGTCGGCGAACTCCGCAACTTCGAAGTCGCGTCCCAAGTTGGCGTTCGCGTAGTGGTAGTCCTGCTCGTTGGCGCCGACCACGGAGTTCTGCATGGACTTCACTCTTGAGTCGGCCACCAGCCTCAGCCCCTTCAGTCCGACCGGGCCCGAGAATCCCAGCGGCCCGCCTGTGACCTCCAGAATCCGCTCCGGGCCGGCCATGGCGACCGCATCAACGTTCAGCATGTGCCGCAGCTTGGCCTCGTTCAGTTCGCGGTCGCCCGGTACGAGCGCGGCCACCGTGCCTCCCTCCACGTCGTACAGGAGGGTCTTCACGAGGGAAGACGTGGGCTTGCCCAGGAACGACGCCACCTCCTCCGCCGTCTTCATGCCGGGGGTGTGCACCTTCTCCACGCCGTGCAGGGTCTGCGACGCGGAATCCCCGGCCGAGGGCGCCGTCTCCGCGTGTTCCAGGGTCGCACTGTACCCGCACGTGCAAGACACGACCTCGGATTCTCCGGCTCCCGCAAGCACCATGAACTCGTGCGTGTAGTCTCCGCCGATGGCGCCGGAGTCCGCCTCCACCGGGGTGAAGTGCAGCCCGCATCTCCTGAACACGCGCGTGTAGGCCGCGTGCATGGCCATGTAAGTCTTCCTGAGAGACTCGTTGTCCGGATGGAAGCTGTAGGCGTCCTTCATCGTGAACTCTCTTGCCCGCACCACACCGAACCGGGGCCGGATCTCGTCCCTGAACTTGGTCTGTATCTGATAGAAGGTGACGGGCAGCTCGCGGTAAGACCTGATCTCCCGGCGCACGAGGTCCGTGATGACCTCTTCGTGAGTCGGTCCGAGGGCGCTGGCCCTGTCGTGCCTGTCCACGAGCCTGAACAGTTCCTTCCCGTACACGCCCCATCTTCCGCTTTCCTTCCACAACTCGGCCGGATGGAGTATGGGCATGAGGGTCTCGAGGGCGCCAGTACGGTCCATCTCCTCCCTGACAATACTCTCCACTTTCTTTACGGCCCGCAGCCCGAGCGGCAGGTACGTGTAAACACCACCGGTCAGCTTCCGCACGAGGCCGGCGCGGATCATGAGCTTGTGGCTGGCGATCTCGGCGTCAGATGGCTCTTCCTTAAGTGTCGGAATGAACGTGCGTGTCCAGCGCATTTGCTCCTCCATGGATTGCCGTGACTGGATTTCTGAGCATTCTAACCCAGGCCCCGGCCGCAATCAACGGCCATCTGCCTTGACAGGCTCACCGGCTTGGGAATAGGATTCGGTCGGAGTCGGCATGCCGCGGTGGGCGTTCCAGCGCGCGGCGGCCGCGACTGAGACCGCGAGGATTAGACGGAGATGAGGTCAAGGCGCGCAAGACCATTTCTTTTCCTCCTTCTCTGCCTCTTGGTCCTGAACTCCGCCGTTCAGGCCGGCGCAGGCGGCGCGGTTGAAGCCGCCGAGCGTGCCGCGCCGAATTCCGGCGGGGGTGGAGCCGTGGCGGCGAAGGACACGAGCGGAGGCGTGGCCGTGAGACTGCGTCCCGTCCTTGCCGCTTCCGCCTTCCTGCTGGGGGCAGCGGCCGTGGTGCTCGAAATCGAATCCGACAGGGCGTACGAGCGCTACCTGGGCACCGCGGACCCGCGGAGGATGGACACGTATTATGACACCGCGGAGCGAAAGGGTGACATGTCCACTGCCGCGCTCATCGGGGCCGAGCTCTCCGCGGTGACGCTGGTGGCCACGTACCTGCTTCAGAAGCGCCCTGCGGAACCCGAGCCGGGCGCCGTCATCATCGGCCTGGCCGCCGTTCCGGGCGGTGTGGGGGTCCGCCTCAGATGGTGAAAGGACCGATGACTTTCCTCGCCCTGTTCTGTGTCTGCTTGCTGTGCCTGTCGTGTGGCCAAAAGGCCCGCACTAATCCGCTCGACCCTTCGAACAGCTCCACGCACGGAGCGCCTCCTGGTTTTCGGGCAGTCGCGCTGGACGGCCGCGTGACCCTGCGCTGGGAGCCGCTGCGTCTGGGGCGGCTGACGGGCCTAAACCTGTACCGCAGGGATGCGGGCGCGCTAGCGTTTCAGCTGCTTCCGGGTTCTCCTCTGCCTGCGGAGGCGGGCGCCGCCCAGGACTCGGCCGTGACGAACGGCGTCACTTACGAGTACAAACTGCTGCCGCTCATACAGGATTACGGAGAGGGAGTGGCCTCGCCGGTGCTGGCCGCGACTCCGGGTCCCGACTTCGCGGTGGTGAGTGACGGCTGCGACGGCCTCGTCACAAAGCTCTCGGCGGACATGCGCTCCAATGTTTGGACGGCCGGGGGGTTCTTCTACCCGTTGTCCATCGCGGCTGAGGGCGACAGAGTCTGGCTGGCCGACCCGTACACGGGGGTCTACTGCCTGACAGATGAGGGTGGCTTCGTGTGGAAGAACTCCGACTCCATGTTCCCTGTGTTTCTGGCCGTGAGCCGGGACGGGTTGTGCGCGGTCGTGGACGCGGCCGAGGCCCGCGTGAGAGTCCTCTCGTCCGACGGGCTCACTCTGTTCACCATATCCGAGGGGCTCCGGAGGCCGGCATGCGTGTCCTTCGACGCGGACGGCAACCTCTGGCTGGCCGACAGAGACGCAGGGCTAGTATCGAAATACTCCCCTGCCGGCGCGCG
>CAZMZP010000018.1:0-17867 GCA_964570935.1 uncultured bacterium | reverse complement strand
CGGCGGAGAGCCCGGAGGTCGCGCCTGCGGCTGGCGCTGCGCCTCGGCCCCGGCCTGCGCCCACACTGGCGCCTGCGGCTGGTGTTGCGTCACGGGTGGAGCCGCCTGCGTCACGGGACTGGGCGGCGCCTGCGTCAGAACGCGAGGCTGCGCAGCCTGCTGAGGCGGCTTCTGAACCGCCTGCGGCTGCGCCTGTGGTGCTGCCGCCCGTGGTTGCGGTCGGGACGAAGCCTGAACGGGAGGTCCTTGCCCTGGCGGCGCCTTGCTCGGCTCCGGCCCGGGTTGTGCCTGCGGCTGAGCCGGCTCGCTCTTGAGAGCGACCGGAGACTTGAGCTTCTTCAGAAAATCCATATGAGCCTCCGCTTCCGAGGCTCAAGCACGGCCCGCATTGTAACGCATCAGCAAGAAGCAAGCATCAAATAAATGAACACGGACCGAATAATTGTAATTTGTTGTGAATATGAGAGTTGAGAGGGATTTGCGCGCCGCGCGGCAAGCGGCGCGGTGTTGGAAGCGCGGAAACTCCCCTGCCGGCAGGCGCCGGGACAAGCCCCGGCGCAATCACTTCCTGAGCGAGCGGCCGTACTTGGCCCCTTCGTCCACGGCCTTCACGTTGAGCTCGACGAACTCCTTCCGCGGCAGCGTCGCCTGAATCGCCTGAAGCACCGCCTCCTTCGACACCACGCCCGTGTACTCCATGAGCGCTCCAAGGGTCACCATGTTGGAGACCCTCGTGTCACCCAGGCCGTCGGCCAGCTTCGCGGCCGGCACCGGCACTACGCGGACGTCCTTTCTCTTGGGTTCGACGTCGATGAGCGAGCTGTCGTACATGATTATCCCGTTGGGCACGACCTCGGACTCGAACTTCTCCAGCGAAGGCCTGTTCTGCGCGATTAACACCGTCGGCCGGGACACGAGAGGAGAACCGACTTTCAGATCGCTCAGGGTCACGTGACAGTTTGCCGTCCCGCCGCGCATCTCGGGGCCGTAGGACGGGAGCCAGCTCACCTGGTAGCCCTGCCTCATGCCCGCGTCCGCCAGTACGAGGCCGAGGACCAGGATGCCCTGGCCGCCGAAGCCCGCGATCTTGACGCGCGGGTTCTTGTTCTCCTCGGCGGGCGAAACCTGAGGCACGTGCTTCTCTTCCTGTTCTTCCCACGCGAGCGTCTTCTTGACCTCGTCGAGCGTCGGCTGGCGGTTCGGGTCGGGTATGAAGTACGGTTCTCTGTCGGCTATCACGTCTTTGTAAACGCCCGGCTTGAAATGCTGCGCCAGGACCTCGGCGACCCACTTCTTCGCCTCGACCGGCTCCATCCTCCAGCCGGTGGGGCATGGCGCGACGACCTCCACCAGCGAGAATCCCTTGCCGTCCAGCTGGCACTGTAAGGCCTTTCTGACGGCCTTCCTGGTGTGGTTGATGGACTTCGTGTCGCCCAGGGACGTCCGCTCGATGTAGACGGGTGCCTCCAGCACGGAGAGGACTTCACACACCTTCATGGGATAGCCTTCGTTCCTGTGGTCTCTTCCCCGCGGAGAAGTCATGGTCTTCTGGCCGAGGAGCGTGGTCGGCGCCATCTGGCTGCCGGTCATTCCGTAGATGGCGTTGTTGACGAAAAAGACTGTTATGTGCTCGCCCCGGTTCGCGGCGTGAAAGATGTTGTTCCATCCGATGGCCGCGAGGTCTCCGTCTCCCTGGTACGTTATGACGACGCTGCCGGGCCTGGCCCGCTTGATGGCGGTGGCCACCGCGGGCGCTCTGCCGTGCGCCACCTGGACGTTCCCCACGTCGAAGTAGTAGTAAGCGAAAACGCTGCAACCCACCGGGCTGATGAGCACCGTCTTGTCGTTGATGCCCATCTCCTGAATCGCCTCGGCGATTATCTTGTGCAGGTTGCCGTGTCCGCATCCGGGGCAGTAGTGCGTCGCGGTCCTGTCCGCTCCGGGCTTCCTGTCGTACGACCCGTAGAACGTGCCGGGCTTTTGTAGTATATGCACTGCCATGATTCGGTTCCTCGCTGTTACAGCTTTTCCTTTATCTTTTCTAGAAGTTCCTCGGCGGTGGGCACGTTGCCGCCCACTCTGGTGTAGAGATGCACGGGTTTCCTGCACTCCACCGCGAGCCTCACGTCCTCCACCATCTGTCCCGTCGAGAGCTCACAGACGAAGAAGGAGTCGACCTTCTCGGCCAGCTGCCTCAGGATCTTCGTGGGGAACGGCCAAACGCTGATGGGCCGCAGGAGCCCCACCGGGAGCCCCTGGGCGCGGGCCGCGTCGACGGCGGTTTGGAGTATGCGCGACACTATGCCGTAGCCCACGGTTATCATCTTGGCCCCTTCGGTCTTGTACTCCTCGAAGCGGACCTCCTTAGCCTCTATCTCGTCGTACTTCCTCTTGAGGTGCAGGACGTGCGCCTCCAGCTCGTCGGCGGAGAGATGGATGGATGTCACAAGGTTGGCCTTGGTGTCGCAGTCCCCGCGAACGCACCAGTTCTTCTCGGGCGCGGAAGACAGCTTCTCCGGCAGGGTGAGGGGCTCTATCATCTGGCCCACGAAGCCGTCCGTCAGGATACCGACCGGGTTGCGGTACTTGTCGGCCAGGTCGAAGGCCAGCATCGTGAGGTCGCACATCTCCTGGACGCTGTTCGGGGTCAGCGCGATAACCTTGTAGTTGCCGTGGCCGCCGCCCTTGACCATCTGGTTGTAGTCGCTCTGCTCGGGCGCTATGTTGCCCAGCCCGGGGCCGCCGCGCACGACGTTCACCACGACACACGGAAGCTCTGAACCGGCGCAGTACGAAATGCCCTCCTGCTTCAGGCTGAAGCCGGGGCTGGACGAAGCGGTCATCGTCCTCTGGCCCGCGGACGCGGCGCCGTACACCATGTTTATGGCTGCAATCTCGCTCTCGGCCTGAATAAAAGTGCCGCCGACGTCGGGAACCCACTTGGCGGCGGCATGGGCAATTTCGCTGGCCGGCGTGATCGGGTAGCCGAAATAGGACCTACACCCGGCCAGTATCGCCCCGGCGATTATCGCGTCGTTTCCCCTCATCAGCTTGCGCTTCATCGGATCACTCCTCCGCTTTCTCGGGCTTGTCTGATTTCTTCTTGAACACTTTTATTGCTCCGGGCTCGGGGCAGGCGTAGAAGCAAACGCCGCAGCCGGTGCATCCTTCGCCAACGTAAGTGGCCGGGTGGTAGCTGCGCTCGTTCAGACTCTGGGACATCACTATGCACTTGCGCGGGCACGCGTCCGCGCAGAGCTGGCACCCCTTGCACTCGGACGGCGAGAATTCTACGTAGGGGAGCTCCAAGACTTGAGTGTTCTGTTTGACTTCCTGGCCCATCAATCAACCGCTCCTTGTGTGGAATGAGCATTCGGAATGAGCGTCGCCAAAACGACCCACCGCACCGCAAGCACCACACGTGGCAGGGCAAACAAGTGAGTATAACAACTGGGCCGGCTCAGCGCAACAGAACACGTCGAAATAGGCGCGGGAGGCGGCGCGTCAGGCGCGAGTTGACAGCGGCAGTCGCGATGGCCTAGAATCCGTGCCCGAGTGTCATCCCGTGACGTCCTACAGCCGTGGCTGATGTCCCGTTCTGGTCCCTTGCGGGCAAGGAGGTTTGAGATGTGGAAGGAGTTCAAGGAATTCGCCATGAGGGGCAACGTCCTCGACATGGCAGTCGGTATCATAATCGGCGCCGCGTTCGGCACGATAGTGAGCTCGCTCGTGAATGACGTCATAATGCCGCCCATAGGTCTCCTGCTGGGCAACGTCGATTTTACCAACCTGTTTGTGGTGATAAGGGAAGGGGCGATCCCGGGTCCGTTCCCCGGGCTGAAGGAGGCCCAGGCGGCCGGAGCCGTGACGATCAACTACGGCAAGTTCATCAACACGATAATCACCTTCCTGATAGTGGCGTTCTCGGTGTTCCTCCTCGTGCGGGGAGTGAACCGAATGAAGAGGCAGGAGGAGGCGCCCAAGGCGGCCCCGACCACTAAGGATTGTCCGTACTGCTTCAGCACGATAGCCATAAAGGCAACGCGCTGCCCGAACTGCACGTCCTCACTGAGCGCGTAATGAAAGTGTGATACTGCGCCGCCGGGCTGATCTCGGGACGGCGGCGCCCCGAATTCAGTTCTCATACCTGGGGGGCGACACGCTCTGTGTCACCCCCCAAGTTGGTTTCAGGTACTTCGGTGCGGCCGGCGCTCTATCCTTGCTGACGAACCGGTGTCAGCCGTCCGATCTCCTCGGCATTCTCCCCGCGCATGGCGCGCCACAAGTCCCAATCGAGTTGCAGCCCCAGCCAGAAATCTGCCGGCATCCCCAGGACACGGGCCAGGCGCAGAGCAGTATCGGGCGTGACTCCCCGTTTGCCGCGGATTATCTCGTTGAGCCGCGGAAACGACACACCCAAGCGCAAGGCAAAATTCGACTGAGTAATACCCAGGGGCTTCAGGAACTCCTCAATCAGCATCTCGCCGGGATGCGTGGGAGCCCGATGGAGCGGCAGACGCCGCCCCCCAATCGACTGCTCCTCGGCGCAACGTCCGACTCCGCTCTTCGACCTAGTGGTAGTCCGCGATTTCGACTTCATACGCCTCTCCATTCCTCCATCCAAGACATATTCGATACCGTTCATTTATGCGGACGCTGTATTGTCCATACCTGTCACCTTTGAGGGCTTCCGGTTGATTGCCCGGAGGCACTGCCAGATCCCGGAGTTCACTCACACGGTTGACCTGGTCCAGTTTTCTCCTGGCGACCCCCCACAAAGACGGCGGGCATACGCGCCTTGCCGCCTTCGTGTCAAGGCCGTCAAACACGTCCTCGGTACCGCGATTCGAGAATGAGCTTATCACATATTATATTATACCGAATATCGTTACATCTGTCAAGACGCCGCCTGGCGGCATCCCGCGACTGGCCGGCCCGAAAAAGCTGCCACGACCTCGGTGGGTAGGGTATAATTGAAGGTTGGTTTCAGCCGACCAGCACACTGTTCCGCCCCGGTCGTCGCTTGCCGCGGACCTGAGTTTCCGAGCCCTCCCCCTGGGGCTAACCTGTTGTGTGCGATACTATTCGATATGCACGAACTCTCTGTAGCGCAAAGAATCGTTGAGATAGCCGAAGAGCAGGCGTCGAAGTCCGGCCTCGCCAAGGTCACGGTCATAAAGGTGCGGATAGGCGGGCTCACGACGGTGGTGCCGGAGGCCCTGAACTTCTGCTTTGGCTTCGCGACGGAGGACACCCTCGTGGCCGGAGCCGAGCTGGTGATAGAAGAAGTGCCGGCGGAGGCCAAGTGCAACTCCTGCGGGAGGGCCTTTCCGGTCACGGAGGCCTACTTTCTGGTGTGTCCGTCGTGCTCCAGCCCGGACACGACGCTTCTCAAGGGGCAAGAATTGGACCTGTTGAGCATCGAGGGCGAGACGCCGGAGGACAAAACGCCGGACAATAACACGACCCGGGAGCGCACATGAAAGAAGTGAAGGTGCTGACCAAAATACTCAAGGCGAACGACATGATTGCCGTCGAGATTCGCTCGCTGCTGGATTCTCACGGGATTCCATGCCTGAACTTGATGAGCTCGCCGGGAGCGGGAAAGACCACGTTTCTGGAAGAAACCGCGCGTCTGCTTTCAGGCTCGCTTTCACTTGCCGCGATCGAGGGGGACGTGGCGACTTCGCTGGACGGCGAGCGGCTGAACGCGGCCGGAATCCCGACCGTCCAGGTGAACACCGGAGGAGGGTGCCATCTCGACGCCAGCATGATAAAGGACGCGCTCCGGGACTTCGACCTGGACAAGACCGACTTGCTGTTCATAGAAAACGTCGGCAACCTCATCTGTCCGTCCTCGTTCGACCTGGGCGAGCACGTGCGTGTAGTGCTGCTGAGCCTTCCTGAAGGCGAGGACAAGCCGCTCAAGTACCCGGCCATGTTCCTGAACAGCAGCGTGCTTGTGCTGAGCAAGGTCGACCTGGCGGGACGGGGTGGTGGGACTCTCGCGGCGTCAAAGGCGAACGCCCTGAAAGTGAACCCGCGGCTCAAGGTGTTCGAGGTCTCCAGCACGGAGGGCACGGGTCTCGAGAAATGGGCAGATTATCTCAAGGCGCTGGTGGCGGAGAAGAAAAGGGGAAAGAGAGATTGAGGAGTTCGAAGACCCACGGCGACTCGCTCGTGAGGTGCGAGGCCAGGATCCTCGGGCTGGTGCAGGGGGTCGGCTTCCGGCCGTTCGTGGCCAGGCTGGCCAGGGAGCTGGGACTCGCCGGGTCAGTCATCAACGACGGCACCGGCGTGTTCGTCGACGTCGAGGGGCCACCGCAGCGCGTCGAAGAGTTCTTCAGGAGACTAAAGCCCGAGGCCCCGCCGCTTTCGAGGATCTCCAGCGTCGAGCGGCAGTCAGTGCTTCCGGTCGGCCACAAGTCGTTCGGCGTCAAGGAGAGTCTGAGCCCCGCGCTGCGGTTCGCGCTAATCTCTCCGGACGTGGCCACGTGCGGAGAGTGCCTGAGTGAAATGCGGACGTCGTCGGACAGGCGCCACCGGTACCCCTTCATCAACTGCACAAACTGCGGCCCCAGGTTCACGATAGTCACGGATATTCCTTATGACAGAGTGCGCACGACCATGCGCGAGTTCCCGATGTGCGACGCCTGCGCCGCGGAATACGCGAACGACGCCGACAGGCGCTTCCACGCCGAACCCACGGCGTGTCCGGCGTGCGGGCCGTCGGTCCGGCTGGTCACGAGGTCCGGCGCGGACGTGCCGGGCGAGCCGGTCGCCCGCGCGGTGGAGCTGCTGAAGGAGGACGCGGTCGTGGCCGTGAAGGGACTGGGCGGCTACCATCTCGCGTGCAACGCGTCCAGTCCGCTGGCGGTGTCCACGCTGCGCAAAAGAAAGTGTCGGGAGGAGAAGCCCCTTGCGATAATGGTCCGGGACCTGGCGGCGGCTAGGAGCATCTGTCTTGTCTCGGAAGCGGAAGAATGCCTGCTGACCGGCGTGCAGAGGCCGATTGTGCTGCTGCGCAAGCGGCGGGACGTTTCGGCGGCCTGCGGCACTGCTGACGGCCCCGCCGCGACCGTTGCCGGAGCTACCCCCGAAGCTCGGACTGCTGACGTCCTCGCCGCGGGAATGTCCATAGCCGAGGACGTCGCGCCGAACAACAAGTACCTGGGCGTAATGCTGCCCTACACGCCGCTCCATCATCTGCTTCTCGAGAGACTCCCGGCCCTGGTCATGACGAGCGGCAACCTGACGGAGGAGCCGATTTCGTACGTTGACGGCGAAGCGGAAGTGCGGCTCGGCGCCATAGCCGACTACTTCCTCGTGCACGATCGCGAGATCTTCACGAGATGCGACGATTCGGTCGTTCGTATCGTGCGGGGCAAGCTGCAGCCTGTGCGCCGCTCGCGCGGCTACGTGCCCAACCCGATCCCGCTGCCGTTTACCGGTACGCCGGTGCTGGCGGTCGGCGGTGAGCTCAAGAACACGTTCTGCCTGGTGAAAGGAGACCTCGCGTTTCCCGGCCACCACATAGGCGACCTCAAGAACCTGGAAGCGTACGACGCGTTCAGACATGGCATCGAACATTTGAAGAAATTGCTCTTCGTCGAGCCGCAGGCAGTCGCCTGCGACATGCACCCGGACTACCTTTCCACCCGGTACGCGCTCGAAAGCGGCTTGCCGGTCACACTTGTGCAGCACCATCACGCTCACATCGCGAGCTGCATGGCGGAAAACGGGCTGACGGAGAAGGTGATAGGGCTCTCTTTCGACGGCACCGGCTACGGTCCGGACAATACGGTGTGGGGTGGGGAAATCCTCGTGGCCGACTACACGGGCTACGACAGGGTCGCCCATCTGGCGGCGGTGCCGCTGCCAGGTGGGGAGGCGGCCATCAACGAGCCGTGGCGGATGGCGGTGAGCCATCTTCACTCCGTGCTCGGCGACGCGCTTCCGTCAGTGAAAACCCCTCTCTTCGAGAGAGTCGGGAAGGACAAGCTGCAGGTCATAGTCAGGATGATGGAACGTGGCGTGAACTCGATTCCGACGTCCAGCCTCGGAAGGCTCTTCGATGCGGTGGCCGCCCTTGTGGGTCTGCGCGATTACGTCTCGTTCGAAGGCCAGGCGGCGATGGAGCTGGAGATGGTCGCGGCGGACGAGCCCTGCGGGGAGCCGTATCCGTACAGGATTCTGGAACCCGGGCAGGGGAGGAATGGCGACCGCGGGCGTGGATGGGCCCCCGTCGCACCCGGCGCCCGCGTTCTGGATTTCGGAGCGATGGTCCTTCGTATCGCCGAGGACGCAGCAGCGGGTACTCCGGTCCCTGCAATCTCCAGGCGGTTCCACGAGACGCTGTGCCGCGCGTTCGTGGATGCCTGCTGCGCTCTGCGGGCCGAGCGCTCCATCAACGACGTCTGCATGAGTGGGGGTGTCTTCCAGAACGCGCTCCTTTCGACTATTCTGGGTGAGTCACTGGAGAGGGAACGCTTCAAGGTTTACGTGCACACGCAGGTGCCCCCCAACGACGGCGGACTCGCGCTGGGCCAGGCGGCAGTTGCGTGCCACGTGGCGCCTGGTACGAAAGGCGGGCGCGGCGTCGAGTGCCGCCAGCCGCGGGGCGAAACCCCGCCGGCCCACGAGGAGAGACGTTAGATGTGCCTAGCAATTCCAGCCAGGATAGTGGAAATGACGGGTGACACCGCGACCGTGGACATGGAGGGCGTTCGCAGGAACGTGAGCACGATGCTGCTGCCCGACGCCAGGGTGGGTGAGTACGTGATTGTGCACGCCGGGTTCGCCATAGGCAGGCTGGACCAGAAGGAAGCGGAAGAAACGCTCAAGATGATCAGGGAAGTACTGGGAAGCGAACAGAGTCATGATGACGAAGGGCGCTCTGCCGGCGGGCAGCGCTCTGACGACAGGTAGTGTCCAATGCCGAAGTTCGTTGAGGAATTCGAGAGACCTGAAGACGCCAGGGTTCTCGTGAACAGCATCCGGAAACTGGCGGCCGAGGTCGGCCGCGAGCGCGTGCAGTTCATGGAAGTCTGCGGGACTCACACAGTCGCCATCTTCCGGTACGGGATTCGCGACATCATACCCGCTAACATCCGGCTCCTGTCCGGCCCCGGTTGCCCGGTCTGCGTGACACCCAACCGGTCCATAGACGAATTCATAGCCATCAGCCGAAAGCCGGGCGTAGTGACGGCGGTGTTCGGCGACATGATGCGCGTGCCGGGCACCGATTCCAGCCTCGAGCTCGAGAAGGCGAGGGGGGCCGACGTGAGGGTCGTTTATTCGAGCATGGATGCGCTGGCCCTGGCCCGCGAGAATCCCCTGAAGGACGTGGTGTTTTTCGCGGTCGGGTTCGAGACGACGGCCCCCACGATAGCGGCCACACTGGTCACCGCGGCCGACTCTGGCGTTAGGAATTTCTACGTGCTTCCCGCGAACAAACTCGTCCCGCCGGCCGTGGCCGCCGTGCTCGAGACGGAAGGGCTCGCCCTGGACGGACTGATATGCCCGGGCCACGTCAGCGCCATCATCGGCTCCCGCGTTTACGGGTTCGTCCCGGAGAAATACCGCATCGCCGCCGTAATCACAGGGTTCCAATCCACGGACATACTGCAGGGCATTTACATGCTGCTCAGGCAGCTTGTTGACGGTGTTCCCAGGGTGGAGACGCAGTACTCGAGGCTGGTCGCGCCCGAGGGGAACGTCGCGGCGCTCGAAGTGATGGACAGGGTGTTCGAGCCTTGCGACTCGACTTGGAGGGGGTTGGGTGTGATACCGTCTAGCGGGCTCAAGCTGAGGCCGCGTTTTGCGGGATTCGACGTTCTGAAGAAGTTCGACCTGGAGCTCCCGGAATCGCAGGAAGCAGAGGGGTGTCTGTGCGGAGAGATACTGCGCGGCAAGAAGGAGCCTTTGGATTGTCCGCTCTTCGGGAGAGTGTGCACGCCCTTGAGCCCGGTGGGCGCTTGCATGGTCACGACCGAGGGCACGTGTCAAGCCCATTACCGATACAGAGCGCAGAGGACGAGATAGATGGAGAGACACAAAGACGGCGGCGTAGTCACGCTGGCGCACGGAAGCGGCGGCAAGGCGGCCCACGACCTCATCACCACCTTCTTCCTCCCGTTCTTCGACAACCCGATTCTGCGGAACCTGGACGACCAGGCGGTCTTCGCCACGGCGAAGGGCAGACTCGCCCTCACCACGGACACGTACGTGGTTTCGCCTCTGTTTTTCCGCGGCGGTGACATCGGGCGGCTCGCCGTGTGCGGCACGGTCAACGACCTCGCGGTGTGCGGGGCCAGACCGCTGTACCTTAGCGCCGGGTTCGTGATTGAGGAGGGCCTCAGGACCGACGTCCTCCAGAGAATCCTCACGTCCATGCGGGATGCCGCCGCGGAAGCCTCGGTCAGTGTGATAACCGCCGACACGAAGGTGGTGGAGAAGGGGGCGTGCGACGGCATCTTCATCAACACATCCGGCGTGGGTGTCGTGCCGGAAGGAATCGAGATGTCCTCCAGGTTTGTGAAGCCGGGCGACTGCGTCCTGCTGAGCGGCACGATTGGGGACCACGGGATAGCCGTGGTCAGCGAACGGGAAGGCATCAGTTTTGAGACCGACGTCCGCAGTGACTGCGCGCCGCTCGCAGGCATGGTGGAAGCCATGCTGGCGGCGGGCGCGAGACCTCACGCAATGCGAGACCCGACGCGGGGAGGGCTCGCCACGACACTGAACGAAATCGCCATCGCGTCCGGGGTGGAGATGGAGGTGGAAGAGGAGAAGATCCCCGTGACTCCAGCCGTCAGGAGTGCGTGCGAGCTGCTCGGGTTCGACCCGCTGCACGTGGCCAACGAAGGGAAGCTCGTTGCGTTTGTGCCCGAGACCGACGCCGGGAAGGCGCTCGAGGCGATGAGAGCCAGCAAGTACGGAACATCCGCGGCGCTCATCGGGCGCGTCGTGTCGGCCGGGGAACCGCGCGTCTTCATGAAGACCAGAATCGGCGGCCGCAGGTTCGTGGACATGCTCGCGGGAGAGCAGTTCCCCAGGATCTGCTGACCTCCTCGGGAAGACCGCGCCCGGCGCGCTTCGCGCGGGCGAAACAACCTACACCCCGCCTGCCACCGAGCCCAAGCCTGAAGAGAAGCCGAACACGCACTGATAGTTCAATCGCTTCTCTGCGTGGATCGCACGTGGCCCTCGCGGAAGGTCCACGCAGGCCCGCCCGATGACGTGCAGACGAATGGAAGCCTGAAGCGCGTTTCCTTCCACTCAGCGGGGATGCGCGAAGCATCAGGAACCGCATCGGCGGCGGTCCAGCCACGGATGCCCATGTAGCGGCACTCGGGCGCACCGGTCTTCTCGCGCGGCTCGAACGACACGAACTCGGTGAGACACACCCGGATGAACTCGGCGAGCGACCAGGCCTGGCTCGTCGCGCCGCCGAACTCAGTCTTGCCGGGGGCGTCTACGCCATCCCGAATCTCGCGCAGCGTTCCGACGCACGCCTCATCGAGAATCTCCCGCACGAGAGGCTCGACGAGCTTCCACGCCTTATCCTTCTCGCCGACCTCGATGAGGCAGCTCGCCGCGGGGCCAGTGAGCCACTCCCAGACGTCGCCGTTGTGATACGCCTCGTCGAAAAAGTAGTGGTCGAGGTCGAGATGGCGCTGGCGGAACTGCGGGTCCTTCGGCGAGAGCGATGTGACGCCGTGCGGAAGGATGAGATGTTCCGATGCCGTCCGCATGATCGCGCGCGCCCGGTCCCCGTCAATGAGCGGCTCAGCGTAGAGCGACCGCAGGGCGGCGTCGCCCGCCGCGACATGGTCGAAGTCGCGCCGGTCGCGGGAAACCCATAGCGCGAGAATGGCGTTGGCGCGCAGCTGGGAATCGCGCATCCCGTCCGTGTTCAGGT
Source organism: uncultured bacterium (assembly GCA_964570935.1). Lineage (GTDB taxonomy): Bacteria > Eisenbacteria > RBG-16-71-46 > JAFGJU01 > JAFGJU01 > JAFGJU01. Next base: position 5,944 of record CAZMZP010000018.1, on the reverse strand, counting down.
GATCGTAGAGGTAGCCATCCTTCTCGTTCCAGAAGATCTCGCGGAAGGCACCGCGAAGGCGCAGCGCCGCAGATTCCCATTTCTTCGCGAGAGATTCCAACTCCTTCGACCCGGCACCCGCATGCGGAGCTGCCGCGAGCGTGCGGGCCCACGCGGACCCCGCGAGGAGCCCGTGATGAAAGAGCGCCTGCACCTCGACCGCCCGGTCTCCCCGCGGCGTATAGGGGTGCGCCTCACCTCCCGCGTCCATCCATGTCTCGCCGTTGCCATGCGTGAGAAATCCCCGCTCGTCGACAGCCGTGGTGAAGGCGCCCTCGATCGCGAGCCGCACTGCCGGAAATCCCTTCTCGAGAAATTCCGCATCGCCCGTCGCGAGCCAGTATTTCCAGGCGGCCCGCACGAGCCACCACGTGCCGTCCACTCCCGCGTACTGGAGGTTGTCGGGATTCACGATGTTGGGGAACCGGCCGAGGCGCGGGCTCGCCGTGTCGGCGTCCTGGTAGGCCATGAAGGAGGTGAGAATCTCCCGCGCCGTGTCGTAGCGCCCCGTCGCGAGACACGCGCCGGGAAGGGAGATGAAACTGTCACGCCCCCAGTAGTTCGGGAACCAGTAGAAGCCCGCGTAGATCCCCCTCCCGCGCTGGTTCATGATGAGGTTGTCCATCGAGACACGCGCCCAGCGGAAGGCCTTGTTGACGTTTTCATCGCTGGTGATGATCTCGGCGATCGAGAGCCGCTCTTCGACGAGATCGAGCTTCCGCTTCTTGTAGCCGGAAAGATCGTCGAGGAGCTTTCGCGCCTCCTCGGCCGCGGAGCGCTCGTCCGCCCCGAGACCGAAAACGAAGACCGCGGGGGCATCGGCCTTCGCGGCGCGCGCAAAGGAGAGGCGCCCCGGGGTGAATGGATTCGTGCGCGCCATGGCGCGCCGCGCGGCGTCTTTCGGGTACTCAGTCGGGCGGAACCGCTCGTCCGGAGCGAACTCCATCGGAACGTTCGCCGTGAGAGCGATCCATGCGGGCCGCCCCTCGGGGACCGGTTCGTCGGCGCGAGAGATGAGCAGCGTGTTTAGGCCTTTCGACCAGAAGATGCGATATTCCGGCTTTGGCGTCTGCCAGATATGGCGCATGTCGATCCAGGGAACGATCTCCCCCGCCGTTCCAAGCTCCCCGCTTAGCGTTACGGCGAGAGCGTTCAATGTATCGGGAAGAAAGATTTCCTCCATGACGCCGCGTTTCGGGTAGCTCCGATAGAGAACGTGCGGGTAGGCGAACGCCTCGCCGATTTCGTCTGGCCGAAGCGGCGCTCCCCCGAGCGAGAAATCCCACCCCTCGACGTACTCGTGCATCGAGACGAAGAGCCCGTGATAGCTCTTGCTGTTCGGGCCGACCGTTTCCCCGCCGAAATGCGCAGCGACCTTGTTCGTATAGATGTACTCGCGCATGAGGCCCGCCGGCACGCGAATCTCCCACCGATCGCGCACGGCGCGCTCTTCGGGCGCCGATAACTTCCTTCCTCCTTCATTCACCATACCGGTTCCCCCTGGTCCTCCGGCGCCCGAAACGCCGCCCGCCCCCGCGAGCGCAAAGAGCGCCGCCAAGGAGGCGCACAGCGCCATTCGATTCATTGCCTGCGCGAGCATGTCACGCATGGAATCCCTCCCTGAGTGGATCCTCCTGCCAGACCTTCCGGATACGCTGAGCCCATAAGAGACGTCTGCCTACAGCTTGTATCCTATCTTCCGCAGGAACTCCTTCCTGTGTTTCACGTCTTCCTCCGACTCGATGCCCTTGGGCTTTGAGCCGTCCACCACTCCCAGGATTCCTCTGCCCAGCGCGGTCTCGGCGACTATCACCTCAAGCGGGTTCGCCGTGGCGCAGAAGATCGTGCAGACTTCACAGCAGCTCTTGACTGCCTGGAGGACGTTTATCGGGAAGACGTCCTGCATCACTATGATGAAAGAATGCCCGGCGCCGATGTTCAAAGCGTTCCTGGCCGCGACGGCCTTGAGCTCGGGGTCGTTGCCCTCCGCCCTGACGAGGCACGGCCCTGACGCCTCGCAGAACGCCACGCCGAACCTCGTCTTGGGCGCGGAGTTGACCATCGCCTCGTACAGGTCTTCGGCGGACTTTATGAAGTGAGTCTGTCCGATTATGACGTTCGCTCCATCAGGGATCTCGACCTTTACCTTCTTCGTCTCCATGACGTCACCTCCTCTCGGCCTGGGGCTTCGAGTCGAGGATATTGGCGCGGCGCCGCCAAGTCAAGCGGCCCGCGATTGACACGCCCCCGCCTGGGCATGATAATCACGGTTGTATGACGCAGGCGAAACGACAGGATCCGACAGCGTTGAACGTGGCGCTCCTCAAGCCCAGGCTGGACGAGCTCTATCGGACGTACGACAGGGGCTTTCTGAATTCCGACCCGCTTCTCTTCCCGCACAGGTACGGCGACAGGCGGGACGTGGAGCTAGTCGCGTTCCTGGCTTCGACCCTGGCCTACGGCAGCGTGGTTACCATCAAGAAGGACATCGAGAAGGTCCTCGCGGTTCTGGGGCCTCACCCGCACGGCACGGTCCTGTCCGCGGGGCCGGGGGCTCTTCATGCCCGGCTCGGGGGGTTCAAGCACCGCTTCACGACGGCGAGACACATGGCCTGGTTCTTCCACGTTGCCAGACAGGCGCTCGCGGAGTTCGGCAGCCTGGAGGCGCTGTTTCTGGGGGGTTACCGGCCCGACGCCCCGAACATCAAAGAAGCCCTGACGGCTTTCGTGGACCGGCTGGTCGGCTACGACCCCGCGCCCGTGTATCCAGACCGGGCGGGTGTCAAGGCCGACGGCGCGCTTTTCCTCCTGCCGTCTCCGAAAACAGGAGCCGCCTGCAAGAGACTAAACCTCTTCCTGAGGTGGGTCGTGCGCAGGGACGACGACCTCGACCTCGCGCTTTGGAAGACGGTGAGTCCATCCAAGCTTGTGATTCCCCTGGACACGCACATAGCGCGCATCTCGCGCGCGATTGGACTGACGGCGAGGAAGAGCAGCGACTGGAAGGCGGCGGAGGACATCACCAGGTCTCTCAGCGCGCTTGACCCCGCCGACCCGTTGAAATATGATTTCGCCATCACCCGGCTGGGCATCCTTGGAGACTGCGTTGCCGACGCGCGAAACAGCCGCTGCGATGGGTGTTCGCTGGCCGACGTCTGCCTCAGAGCTCGTGAGGTTCAATAGTGCGCACGATTGTGACGTTCCTGAGAAGCAAACTGCTCGCGGGGATTCTGGTCCTCGTTCCGATCGGGGTCACGTACTTCGTGTTGAAGTGGATCTTCAACGCGCTGGACAGCATACTCGCCCCGTACATAGAGAACCTGATCGGGAGGGACATCCCGGGTCTCGGCCTCGCGGCCACGATCGTCCTGGTCCTGCTGGCGGGTTTCGTTGGCAGCAACATATTCGGGAAGCACTTGCTGACCTATATCGACAAAGGCTTGGCCAGGGTCCCGATTGTCGCGGGCATTTACATGTCCACGAAACAGTTCGTCGAGGCCATCGGAACGGCGAACACGAAGTCGTTCAAACGAGTGGTCCTGATTGAGTACCCGAGGAAGGGACTCCTCACGTTCGGGTTCGTGACGAAGGACGTCTACGCTGTCGCCGGAAGAGACGGCACAACGAAGGAAGTCGTGAACGTGTTCGTGCCGTCCACGCCAAACCCGACAACGGGGTTCCTGATTGTGGTCCCGAAGTCGCAGATAGTGGGAGTTGACTTGACCGTGGAGGAGGGAGTCAAGCTTGTCGTGTCCGGCGGGATAATCGCTCCTTACCGGACGTGTGTACTGGACGACACTCGGCCCCTGGCCGAGAAGACGAGTCCTGAGGAACCGCCGCGCGGATAGGCCGGAGGATAGCCTCGAGGTCCTCCTGCCGGCGACCGTGCCTCGCTTTCTTGCCCGGCGGACGTTACGGCCCACCGACTGCCTGCCGGCGCCCGTCTCCGGTCCCCCGCCGCCCATTTCCGTGTCTCCGCACGCCTCACCGGCGCTTCGTCTTCTGTGATTTCGACACCGAGGATATTGTCTGCTTGTATCCGGGGTCGGATCGGACGTTGTTCAGGTCTGTGTCCCTTTCCGCCAGCGACAGCAGTCCCGGACTCAGCTTCAGGGCCGTCCTCAAGGACTTGAGACTGTTCTCCACGTCGCCCGCGAGCGACAGGTAGCAGGCCAGGTCGTAGTGCGCGTCTCCGTAGTCCGGCTTGTAGGCGACTGCCTCTCTGGCAGCTTCCACGGCCTCAGCGTGCTTCTTCTCTCTGTAGAGGGCGCTCGCCTCACTCAGCTTTGACATCGCGTGCTGGATCTTCAGCAGGCGGCCCAGTTCCTTTATGGGCTCGGGATGGTCGTCCACCCGAAGGTCGATGTAGCGGTCGTTGAACCCGGCGTAGCCGCCGCCCTTCTTCACGACGAGAAGTGCCGCCGACTGCTGGCCCCTGGAGTCTCCGCCCGCCTTCTGGCCTGCATCGAGCGCGGACCATAGTCTTTCGGAGAGGTCTCCGGCCGTCCCCTCGAACGCCGCGCACATGGCGTTCACTACCTGCTCGCCAACCAGTATGTTCCCCTGTGCAGTGTAGTTCTTGCCGGTCCTGCCGCCGGCCCAGGCATTGCAGTTCTTGCCGGTGTACGTGACGGAATTGCCATGGGCGTCCACGATCCCCACCTGCCGCCTTTCTTTGTCCTCGTCCGTCGAAGTGAGCAAGTCGAGGACCTGCTCCGGCCTGAGCCCCATGGACAACATCTCGAGACCCCGCGGCCCGTACGTCGTGTTGCCGAACGCCTGAGTCGCGATCGCCCCGACCTCGGCCTTCGCCCAGGGCACGACGGCTCCCACCGCGAAGAACTTTGACTGAACCGCCACGCCCAACTCGCCCGTCTCGGGCGAGTATCCCACGATCGAGAACGTGGCAATAGGCTCAGGCGTCGAACGGGTGGCGGCGAGCGCGGGCGTGTGAATCAAGTGGAGTCCAGGAAGGACAACGCAGGCGAACAGGAAGCAGACCGGGAAGATCCGGGACTTGAAGAGTCTACGAAGCTGACGCTGTGCCATTTTCCCCTCCTTGGCGTAGTGGCGCACGGTGGCCGTCGCGGGGCACGGTTGTCGTGGTGATAGACGGGGGGGATTTTGCGCCAGGGGCGCGCACTTGGCAACGGCAAAAGAGGGGGCGGGGCGACTCTGGCGCGGGCGGGCCATTCTTTAGCGGGCGGCCCCGGCGCGTCGTGACCGCCGTTACTTTTCTCCAGTCACGAAAGTGAAAGCCAGCGTCCTCGTCATCGTCTTGCCGTGGATCCTGGCCAGCCTCTTCTCGAAGACCTCGAGTCCCTTATCGAACTTGCGCTCGTCCATGACGGTGAAGGTGGAGATGTACTTGCCCTTCACCATGCGCAGGTACTTTTCGACCGGGATCTCCTCCTCGCGGTGCCTGACGAGCCGGGAGCGCACGTTCTTGAAGCCGGCCTTCTTCATTGCGGCTTTGAGCGCCGGAATCGAGGGAAACCTCTTCAAGTCCGTTGCCACGACACCCGGGAAGTGTCTAAGCACGTGAGCCCTTATGGAGGAATGAGAGCTGGTGAGTATGAGGAGTCTCCCGGCGGGCCGGAGGACGCGGCGGATTTCTCTGAGGGCGGTGCCGGGCTTTTCTATGTGATGGATGACCATGGTCATGTAGGCGCGGTCGACGCTGGCCGACCCGAGCGGGAGCGAGTGCGCGTCGCCGGCGAGCCAGTGGATGCGCCTTCGCGCCGCCTTGCCTGCGGATCTACCGTCGCCGGCCGAGGCCACCTGCCTGCCCGCGGCTCTCTTCAGCATCTCAACCGAGCTGTCAACGCCGTACAACCCGCCTTTGTGATGCTGCCGGACCCGCACTGCGAACCTGCCCGTCCCGCACCCCACGTCCAGAACGCTC
>CAZMZP010000017.1:0-48024 GCA_964570935.1 uncultured bacterium | reverse complement strand
GGCGTTTTGGTGGCGGGTGCGGCGGGCGTGGCTGGAGCCCTGGTGCTGCTCGTAGTCTACAACCTGTTTCACGTCTACTACCGGGCTCGCGGCGTGCTGCGGGGCTACGCTCTCGGGCCTGGGGTAGTGAGCGAGGTCCTGCGCTTGAACCTCGTGGGCCTGAGCGCGCAGCTGGGCCTGATAGGGGCATTCGTGGTAGGCGTGCTTTTCGTGGCCGCCGGCCTGTCGTGGGCGGGCGGTTCGGTCGGCCCCGCGTTCGCCGTTTTCGCGGCCACCGGTGTCGTGGTGGGCGTTCTGCCGGAGGGCTTCCAGAAGAGGATTACGGAGCTGGCCCTCTGCGCGGGGGGAGCGGGCTACGTTTTGACAGTCCTGGGGCTTCTGGGGTAATATGCTGTGTTTCCGTCCGGACTCGCGAAGCAACCGGAAGGGCCGTGCCCCGGAGGCAGAAGACCGTTCCGAGCGGCGCTGCATCGGGAGGGGTCCGGACGCTCACAGGCCGAGAAGAGATGGTTGAAAGGATAGTCAAGATCGTGAACGACCCTGGCCTCCACCTGAGGTCCGCATCGTCGTTTGTGAAGACTGCGGCGCGCTTCAAGTCGGATGTCTGGGTCATGAAGGACGGGATAGAGGTGAACGGAAAGAGCATCCTGGGCGTCATCTCTTTGGTCGCGGAGTACGGCTCGTCCGTCACGATCAGGGCCAAGGGCGCGGACGAGGAGCAGGCCGTCGCCGCGTTGGTGACCCTGGTCGAGAACAGGTTCTACGAAGGGGTATAGCGGGTCTTTCTTATGGCCACATCGGGATCAAGAGTGTTGCGCGGCGTCGCGGCGTCTCCGGGCATCGCAGTCGGTAAGGTCTACATCCTGGAGCTCGAGGAGCTGCACATAAGGGAGAAGACTCTGTCTCCCGAGGAGGTCGGACCCGAGCTGGCGAGGTTCAGGGCCGCGTTGGCCATCACACGGGCGGAGATCGACCAGGTGAAGGATACGATAAGGCAGGAGCTGGGCAACGAGCAGGCCAAGGTGTTCGACGCCCATCTGCAGATACTGGACGACGTGGTGGCGGTCAAGGAGACGGTGCGCGTCATACGCGACGAGCGCAAGAACGCGGAGTTCGCCTACAGGCGCACCCTGTCGAAGGTCGCCGAAGAGTTCGATGCGCTGGAGGAGGAACACTTCCGGAGCACGGCGGCCGACGTGCGCGACGTGAAGCGCAGGGTGATCAGGCATCTCCTGGGCAAGCCGCGGAGGAGCCTCGGGGACATCAGCGGCCAGGTGATCCTGGTGACCCACGACCTCACGCCCAGCGAGGCGGCTTTTCTAAATCAGGATACGATTCTGGGGATCGCGACGGACTCGGGAGGTCGGACCTCACACTCCGCCATCATGGCCCGCGCGCGCGGCATCCCCGCCGTCGTGGGCTTGAAGTACGCCACCCTGCACGTGAAACAGGGCGACACGGTGGTGGTGGACGGGAGCAGGGGCTTGGTGGAAATCCATCCGGACGACCAGGCACTCAGGGAGTACACGAGAAGGCGCGCACAGTTCCTGGAGCTGGAAGGCGCGCTGCAGCACATTCGCGAGCTCCCCGCCGTCACCCTCGACGGCAGGCAGATCGAGCTTTCGGCAAACATCGAGATGCCGGAGGAGGCCCAGCTGGCGCTCGACAGGGGCGCCAGGGGAGTGGGGCTTTTCAGAACCGAGTTTTTCTACATGAAGAGCGTCAGGCTGCCTTCGGAAGACGAGCAGTACGATGCCTACCGGAAGGTGGCCGAACTCCTGCATCCGTACCCGGTCATAATCCGCACTGTGGACGTGGGAGGGGACAAGTTCGCCTCCTATCTCGGGACCGAGCGGGAGAACAACCCCTTCCTGGGATGGCGCGGGATAAGATTCTCCCTGGAAAGGACGGAGATATTCAAGATTCAGCTCAGGGCCATCTTCCGGGCGGCCGCCGTGGGCAACGTGAAGTTGATGTTTCCGATGATCTCGAGTCTGGACGAGCTGAGGCAGGCCAACGCCTTGTGCAGGGAGGTCAAGGACGAGCTGAGGTCAAAGCGCGTGCCCTTCGGCGAGAACTGTGAGGTGGGGATCATGGCCGAGACGCCCGCCGCGGTGTTCATAGCCGATTCCCTGGCCCAGGAAGCAGACTTCTTCAGCATAGGCACCAACGATCTGATTCAGTACACGCTGGCGGTGGACAGAGGCAACGAGAAGATCGCGCATCTGTACGAGCCCCTGCACCCGGCGATTCTGAGGGCAATAAGGACGCTTGTCGAGACTGGTCACAAGCACGACATCTGGGTGGGGGTCTGCGGAGAGATGTGCGGTGACCCCGCCGGAGCGGTCATTTTGCTGGGACTCGGGCTCGACGAGTTCAGCACGAGCCCCTACCTGCTCCCGGAGATAAAGACAATCGTGCGTTCGGTGACCTACGCCGAGGCCAAAGAGCTTGCCGAGAGGGCGCTCTGTCTCTCCACTGCCGCCGACGTGAGGCGCCTTGTGGAGGAGAAGATTGCCAGCAGGTTCCCGCAGATCACTCTTCCCTGACGAGACAGTTCGGCATTCACCCGTTCCAGGAGAAGTCGCCATGATTTTGGATTCGCTTTCGGAGATGCGCAGCCTAGACGCCTCCGGCATGCTTGGCATGGTGCACGCCATGCCGGAGCACATCGAGAAGGCGCTGGTCGTCAGCTCCAGCGTTCGGGTCGGCGCGCCCAAGACCGGATACCGGAACGTGGTCGTGGGCGGGCTGGGAGGCTCCGCCATCGCCGGCGATATCGTGAAGACGCTGATGGACGAGAGAGCGGAAGCCCCGTGCCTAGTGGTCAGAGAGTATGTCCCCCCGGGGTTTGCCGGGCCGGAGACGCTGTTCTTCTGCTCCAGCTATTCCGGGAACACCGAGGAGACGCTCTCTCTGTACGAGGAGGCGAAGAAGCGACGGGCCGGTCTGGTCTGCATGGGCTCGGGTGGCGAGCTCCAGAGAAGGGCGCTTCTTGACGGAGTGCCGTTCCTCAAGATGGAGGAAGGCCTGCCGCCCAGGGCCGCCGTCGGGTATTCGTTCTTCATGACCCTCGACGTGCTGAGGCGTCTTTCCATCCTCCCCGAGGAGCCCGGAGAAGTCGAGGAGACCGTCGCCCTGCTGCGGAAGAAGGCCGAGGCCTGCGCCGAGCGCGTACAGTCGGCCGACAACAGCGCGAAACAACTGGCTCTGTCGCTTCACGGAAAGACGGTCGTTACGTACGGCACGCGGCTTACCCAGTGCGCCGCGCTCAGGTGGAAATGCCAGTTCAACGAGAACAGCAAGGTCCCGGCCTTCACGAACGTGTTTCCAGAGCTCGACCACAACGAGATCGTGGGATGGCGGGGGGCCAAGGCGCCGGGGACTCCCTTCGCGGTCGCGGTGCTGAGGGACGCCTCGGAGCACCCCAGGGTCGCGAGGAGGATCTCCATCACGTTGGAGCTGATGAGGGCCGACGGGGTGGCCGCCGGAGAGACGTGGAGCGAGGGCAGAAGTCTCGTTACTAGAATATTCTCATTGATTTACGTCGGGGATTTCGCTAGCATTTACCTGGCCTTCCTGAACGGAGAAGACCCGACTCCGGTCCACAGAATACAGGAGCTCAAGAGAAGGCTATCGGAGGAGAAAGCCGCATGAGAACCAAGGCGATAATCCCCGTCGCCGGCGTGGGGACCCGACTTCGTCCCCACACTCACACCGTCCCGAAGGCGCTGATGATAGTGGCCGGCAAACCGATTCTGGCGCACATCCTTGACCAGCTGCCCGAGCTCGGTATAAGAGAGGTCGTGATGGTGGTCGGGTACATGGGCGACAGGATCAGGGATTACGTAAAGAAGAACTACAAGCTTTCCGTCACCTACGTGGAGCAGCGCGAGAGGAAGGGGCTGGGCCACGCGGTGTACCTGACTGAGGCCCACATCAAGAACGCCCCGGCGCTCATAGTGCTGGGCGACACCATCTTCAAGGCCGACTTCTCGAAGGTGGTCTCCGGCCGGCGGAACTACATCGGCGTCAAGGAAGTGAGCGACCCCACGAACTTCGGCGTGGTCCAGGTCACCAACGGCCGCGTGAAGAGGCTGGTGGAGAAGCCCGAGGTTCCGCCCAGCAACCTGGCCATCGTGGGAGTCTACTACATAGCGGACACAATCCTGATGTTCGAGAGCATCGGTCAGATCATGCACAGGAAGATAAAGACGAAGGGTGAATACCAGCTCACCGACGCCCTCCAGCTGATGCTGGGCAGGGGTGCCGAGATGCGCACGTTTCCCGTTCACGGCTGGTACGACTGCGGGAAGACCGAGACTCTGCTGAGCGCGAACAGAGACCTGCTGGAGTTGGTCAAGCGTCAGCCCAACATCCCTGGCAGCGTCGTGGTGCCGCCGGTCGCGGTCGACAAGACGGCGCGCATAGAGAACTGCATCGTGGGCCCTCACGTGTCCGTGGCCCCCGGAGCCGTAGTCAGCGACTCTATCGTGCGCAACTGCATCATAAACGCGAACGCGTGCGTGGAGAACATACTCTTGGACGGCTCGGTGGTTGGCGAGAACGCCACAGTGAGGGGAGCGTTCAAGATGGTGAACGTCGGGGATTCCTCCGAGGTTCAGCTCACTTAGAATGGGAGGTTAGTGAATGGGGAAGAGACATCTCTTCACGTCAGAATCCGTGACCGAAGGCCATCCGGACAAGGTCGCAGACCAGGTGTCCGACGCCATCCTGGACGCGATGCTCGCGGAGGACCCCTACGCGCGGGTTGCCTGCGAAACCCTCGTGACGACCGGCCTGGCGTTCGTTGCCGGAGAGATCACCACGAGATGCTACGTCGAGATACCGGAAGTAGTCCGCAGAGTCATACGGGACGTGGGCTACACGGATGCGAAGTACGGTTTTGATTACGAGACCTGCGCCGTAATCACGTCGATAGACGACCAGTCGGCGGACATAGCCAGAGGAGTGAACCGGCTCGGGGCCGGCGACCAGGGCCTCATGTTCGGGTACGCCACGACGGAAACCCCGGAGCTCATGCCGCTGCCGATAATGCTGGCGCATCGGCTCGCGAGGCGGCTGGCGGAGGTCAGGAAGAAGCGCATCATCCCGTATCTTCGTCCCGACGGGAAGACACAGGTCACGGTTGAGTACGAGGACGGCAAGCCGGTCAGGGTCGACACGGTCGTTGTGTCGGCACAGCACAACCCTGACGTGCCGCAGTCAAAGATAAAGGCCGACATCATCGCCAAGGTGATCAAGCCGACAATACCGGCAAGGCTGATGGACAAGGGGAAAGTGACGTATCACATAAACCCCACCGGCAGGTTCGAAAAGGGAGGCCCGCTCGCGGACACCGGCCTCACGGGCAGAAAGATCATCGTGGATACCTACGGAGGCGTCGGGAGCCACGGAGGAGGATGTTTCTCCGGCAAGGATCCGTCCAAGGTCGACAGGTCGGCCTCGTACGCCTGCAGGCACGTGGCGAAGAACGTGGTGGCAGCGGGGCTGGCGACCAGGTGTGAGATACAGGTTGCGTACGCCATCGGCAAAGCGGAGCCGGTGTCCGTGACCATAGAGACGTTCGGCACCGGTAGAATCCCCGATGACCAGATTCAGAAGCTGGTGCGCAAGCACTTTGACCTGAGACCGGCGGCCATCATCAAGCGGCTCCGGCTCAGGCGCCCGATCTACCGCAAGACCGCCGCATACGGACATTTCGGCAGGGAAGATGCGGACTTCACGTGGGAGCTGTGCGACATGGTGGACGTGCTGAAGAAGGGACGTTGAGCTCGGGTTCAAGGAGGTCAGATGCCAAGCGATGTTAGAGACGTGAAGCTCGGCCCGGCCGGGAAGGCGAAGATAGAATGGGCCGAGAGAAACATGCCCGTGCTGAGGGCGATAAGGCAGAGATTCAACTCCCAGAAACCACTCAAAGGGCTTCGCGTATCTGCTTGTCTTCACGTCACTAGCGAGACTGCGAATCTGGTAATAACACTGATGGAGGGAGGCGCGGAGGTCCGGCTCTGCGCGTCCAACCCGCTGAGCACCCAGGACGACGTGGCCGCCTCTCTCGTGTCCGACTTCGGGGCCCAGGTGTTCGCCGTGAAGGGCGAGGACACCAAGCTCTACTACGACCACATAAACGCCGCGCTGGACCTGAAACCCATGGTCACCATGGACGACGGCGCCGACCTGGTGTCGGAGCTGCACAGCCGCCGAAAGGACCTCGTGGCCTCCGTGCTGGGCGGCACCGAAGAGACGACCACGGGAGTGAACCGGCTGCGCAGTCTGGAAAAGAGCAAGCTCCTGGCGTATCCGATAATCGCCGTCAACGACGCCAACACGAAACATCTGTTCGACAACCGCTACGGCACGGGCCAGAGCACAGTGGATGGAATCCTGAGATGCACGAACCTGCTCCTTGCCGGCAGTGACTTCGTGGTGTGCGGCTACGGCTGGTGCGGCCGCGGAGTGGCAATGAGGGCCAAGGGCGCCGGCGCGAGAGTGATCGTGACCGAGGTCGACCCTCTGAGGGCCCTCGAGGCCGTGATGGACGGGTACAGAGTGATGCCCATCGCGGACGCCGCCAGGATAGGGGACGTGTTCGTCACGCTGACCGGCGACGTCAACGTCATCAGCGTCGAGCACTTCGAGGCCATGAAGGACGGGGCCGTGGTCGCGAACTCGGGTCACTTCAACGTGGAATTGAACCTCGCGGGACTGCAGAAAATCTCGGTGTCGAGGAGACCGATGCGGGAATTCGTCGAGGAATTCACGCTTGGGAACGGCAGGAAGATATTCGTCCTCGGAGAGGGACGGCTCATCAACCTGGCCGCCGCCGAGGGACATCCCGCCTCAGTCATGGACATGAGTTTCGCGAATCAGTCGCTCTGCACCGAGTTTCTGGCCGGTAAGGGACGGGCGCTCGACAAGAGGGTCTACCCCGTGCCGCCGGAGATAGACTCGCAGGTGGCCCGGCTCAAGCTGGAAGCGATGGGAGTACGCATCGACACTCTGACCGAGGAGCAGAGCCGCTATCTTTCCTCCTGGGAGATCGGCACGTAGACTCCGAAGCGGGCCGAGAAAGGAGAGTCTGGTTCCTTGGGCAAGAGAAGCCCCGCGACGCGTTCGATAATTACCGGCGTGGTCCTGCTTGTGGCGGGCGTGATGCTGCTGTCGAGCCTGCTCACGTACCACAGAGAGGACGTGGGGTTGCTGTCCCAGGGGGAAGGCAACGTCGCCAACGCGTTCGGTTCCGTCGGAGCTCGCGTGGCGCACTTCTTCTACTCTCACCTCGGGTTTGTCTTCCCATGGCCGCTGGCCGCGCTTCTGCTGGCGTGGTCGTGGAACCGTCTGGCCCGGAGAGCGCCGGGCAGACTCTGGCTCCAGACCTCATTCACGCTGCTCCTGGCCTTCGTGTTCTCCCTGGGCCTGGCTTTGCTGCCGGGGTTTTCCAGGGAAGCGTCCGTGGCCGCGGCCGGAAGGCTCGGCCTGGACGTGATAGACAGCGGCCGCACGGTGTTCGGGAACTTCGGCGCCACGGTGGTCTGCTGGAGCCTGTTTGTCGTCCTCACGTTCGTGGCCCTCGAAACGGCTCTGGTGCCCGGGGTGAAATACCTGGGTCTCTTCGCAAAGCTGGGGTCCGTACTCAGACGTTGGTTCCTGCTGGCGCGCGCGAAGCACCTGGAGAAGCTGGCCGAAAAGAAGACACCCGAAGTCAAGGCGGCCCGGGAGGCCGCGAGGTCCAGGCCGGAGAAGTTCCCCGAGAAGCCCGAGGCGCGGCCGAAGGAGGCCGCCAAGCCCACAATCGTGACCAAGCCCGGCGGGGCGCCGCGCGTCCCTGACAGAGAGGCCGCCGGGGCGCCCGCGTTCGCCCGACCTGTCCCGGCTGAGGCCCCGGCGGCGGCCGCGGCTGCCGGCCGGAAGGACGAGCTCTGGCCGGAGGAGCAGGGCAGGGAGCCCGCGCGCAGGGGGCCGGCCAGGACAGAACCGCCTCAAGGTGAGTTCGAGTTCCGGCTGCCTCCCATATCTTTCCTGGACGACCCGACCGAACCCGAGACTTACATGAGCAAGGACGAGCTCCTGGATGCCTCGAAGCGCATCGAAGAACGTTTATCCAACTTCGGTGTCACGGGTAGAGTCGCGGAAGTCCATCCCGGTCCCGTAATCACAAGATTCGACTATGAGCCGGGATCGGGCATAACCGTGAACCAGATCGCCAGCAGAGCCGAGGACCTCGCGCTGGGGCTGAAGGTGTCGCGCATAAGACTCCTCACTCCGGTGCCCGGCAAGGCCGCGGTGGGCATCGAGGTCCCGAACGCGCATCATTCCATCGTCTTCATAAAGCAGTTGCTGTCCGCCGCTGATTTCGCGGACCAGAAGGGCCGCCTCGTGCTGGCCCTGGGCAAGGACACGCAGGGCGGCTGCTTCTACGCTGACCTGGCGAGAATGCCTCACCTGCTCATAGCCGGCGCCACGGGTTCGGGCAAGAGCGTCTGCATAAACAGCATCATACTCAGCCTGCTCTACCGGCTGTCTCCGAGAGAGCTCAACTTGCTCATGATAGACCCCAAGAAACTCGAGCTCACGGCGTACAACGGCACGCCGCATCTCGTGTCCCCGGTGATCAGTGACGCCAGGGAGGCCAGCAAGAGTCTGCGCTGGGTCGTGAAGGAGATGGAGCAGCGTTACCACGTCCTGGCCGGCAGAGGGGTCAGGAACGTCGACAGCTACAACGAGAAGGCCCGCGAGGAGGGCTCGGACATACTGCCGTACGTGCTCGTCATCATTGACGAGCTGGCGGACTTGATGTGCATGCTCCCGACGGAAATCGAAGAGCCCATCGCCCGCCTGGCCCAGATGGCCAGGGCAGTGGGAATCCACCTCATACTCGCGACGCAGAGACCCAGCGTGGACGTCATCACGGGTGTGATCAAGGCCAATTTCCCCACCCGGATCGCGTTCCAGGTGGCCTCGAAAGTCGACTCGCGGACCATCCTGGACATGAACGGCGCCGAGTCCCTGCTGGGGAACGGCGACATGCTGTACCTGCCCCCGGGCCGCGCTGAACCCGAGAGACTCCACGGCTGCTACGTGTCGGAGAAGGACGTGGAGCGGGTGGTCTCGTACCTCAGAGAGTTCAGCTGGATGGCCAGGCCGTCCGTGGACCTATCGGAGCCGTCTCTGACGGCAGACGGGGAATCCGAGGACGACGACGAGCTGATTCGCGAGGCCACTCGCGTGGTCATCACTCACAAGCACGGCTCCGTGTCCTTGCTCCAGCGAAGGCTCAAGATAGGTTACTCCAGGGCCGCCAGACTGATGGACAGGCTCGAGGAAACCGGAGTGGTCGGTCCCGCGGACGGGAGCAAACCCCGCGAAGTCCTCGTGAACGAGTCCTACTTGGAGTGAGGAGACCCCGTTTAGTAACGTGACTTCCGCAAGCAGCTCACGCCGACGCGCCCCCACTTCCGCCGGACTCTCGGTGGCCTTGGTGTCTCTGGGTTGTCCCAAGAATCTGGTGGACTCCGAGATAATGCTAGCCGACCTCGTGCGACTCGGGTTCGTGGTCAAAGGCTCCATCGAGGACGCCGACGTCGCTGTGCTCAACACCTGCTCGTTTCTGGAATCGGCCCGGACCGAGGCCGAGGACTGGGTCCGGCAGGCGGTCAGGCTCAAGCGGGCGGGCAGACTGAAGGCCGTGGTCGTTGCGGGATGCCTGCCGGCGATTGCCGGAAGAGAGCTTCTTGCCCGGTTCCCGGAAGTGGACGTGATCGCCGGCCCGAGGGACCGCCTGAGAGTGGCCAAGGCCTGCGCGGACTCGGTTAGGTCTCCGGTCCGGAGGAGGGCGTTCCTGTCCGGCTCGGACGCCCTGGTCAGAG
This sequence comes from uncultured bacterium, assembly GCA_964570935.1. Classification (GTDB taxonomy): domain Bacteria; phylum Eisenbacteria; class RBG-16-71-46; order JAFGJU01; family JAFGJU01; genus JAFGJU01. The sequence continues at coordinate 38,137 of CAZMZP010000017.1, read as the reverse complement.
CGGTTCATCCGAGGGCCGTGTCCACCGGCCGCCACACTGCGTACCTCAAGCTCTCGGAGGGCTGCGACAATAACTGCTCTTACTGCCTGATTCCCCGCATCAGGGGCAGGCTGGTCAGCAGAGAGATGGGAAGCGTGCTCAGGGAGGCGGAACTTCTTGCCGGGGACGGTGTTCGAGAACTCTGCCTGGTGGCGCAGGATACCACGGCGTACGGCATGGACCTCTACGGCCGTCAGGCGCTGGCCGAGCTGCTGAGGCGGCTGGAGACCGTGGAAGGCGCGGTCTGGGTCAGGCTTCTCTACACGCATCCCGCGCGGTGGACGGACGAGCTAACAGAAGTGTTGCGCGACGGGCCGAATCTGTGCAAATATGCTGACGTTCCGATACAGCACGTCTCCGACAAGATGCTGAGTCTCATGAGGAGACGCGTGACGAAGAAGAAACTCGTCGGAAGGCTCAATAAGATTCGCGGTGAAGTCCCGGGGGTTTCGTTGCGCACGACGGTGATGGTGGGATTCCCGGGAGAGGGCGAGGCCGAGTTCTCGGAGCTGATGGAGTTTCTTGAGGAGTTCCGGTTCGACCACCTCGGCGCCTTCTCGTACTCGCGCGAGCCGGGCACCCGCGCCGCGGCCCTGCCGGGTCAGGTCGGCAGGGGGGTCAAGGAAGAGCGCCTCCGACGGGTGATGGAGCTTCAGAAAGAGGTCTCCAGGGCCAGGAATGCCTCGCTCACGGGCGAACGCGTGACGGTCCTGATGGACACGGTGGACGCCGGAGGAGCTCGGGGGACCGGCAGAACGGAGGGTCAGGCGCCGGACGTAGACGGCGTCGTGCAAGTCACCGGAGAGGGCTTGCGCGAAGGTCAATTTTGTGAAGCCACAATCGTCGGGTCAGCGGAATACGACCTCTTCGCCGAGGCGGTTTCTCTGACGCGGTGGCCGCGGCCGAGCACAAGGAGAGACACGTGAAGAAGACGGTGTCGTCGAAACTGATTTTCGCAGCTTGCGCGATCGTGTTTGTCGTACTGGCCCCGCACGTCTGGGCCGCCCAGGCGGAGCGCGCCACGAACATGGCCCTTCTGGAGAAGGCCCTCTCGAGCGCGGTGGAATCGCTCGTGAAAGGCATGCCGGTCAGCAACCTGAACGGGCCGGTCCTGATCACGCCCGCAGGCGCGCACGAAGCAGAGTGGATGGTCCAGAACCTGTTGGGCCGGCGGCTCAGAGAGGAGGGCGTCACTGTTGTCGTGAGCGCCCCGGCCCCCGCGGAGCCACCCGCCCAGCAGGACACCTCCCTGGCGGCCGACTCGTCTGCCGCGGCGGTGGTTCAAGCGCCGCCGGTGACGCTGGAGCCGGTGCCGATTCAGTTGACGCTCTCGCATCGCATAACCGAGCTCCGCATGGAATACCCCAGGGCGTGGCGTCCCCACCTGGTGGGTAGGAAGATGGTCGAGCGGCATGCTTACGCGTCGCTCTCCGTGAGAGTCGTAAACGAGAAGACCGGCGCCCTGTTGTGGGTCGGCGAGAGCAAGGCCAGTGAGAGGGACGCCGTGCCGGTGTCCGAGCTGGCTTTCCTGGAAGGCAAGGAAGACGGCTGGCAGAAGGGCGTGATGCCCGCCGGCAAGCTGGGGGGTCTCATAGAGCCGCTCGTGGTGGCCGCGATAGTGGGCGGATTGGTCTATCTCTTCTATTCCAACAAGGAGTGACGGGCTTCCGCCCGGATTGCCTCGCGCCGAGAAGGCCGGGGCTCCGGCACCCGGAGCGCCCTGACACGACATGAACACACAGCACGACTACATTCGTACGGCACAGCCGGCGGCGAAGCGGGCCTGGTCCCGCGCCGGTGCGGCGCCGGCATTCCTGCTTTTCGCCTCCTGCGTGTTGGCCGCGAGCCTGGTCCTCTCCTGCTCCGGCGCGAGAGAAGTCAAGCCCGGCACCGCGCAGGACCAGTTCGAGAGGGCCAAGAGCAGGTTCGACACCCGCCGCTTCCTGGACGCCACGGAGCAGTTCAAGCTGCTGCTGGAGCAACACCCCGGCAGCAGGTACGCCGAACCTGCCGCCTACTATCTCGCGAAATGCTACTACGAGACCAAGGAATTCCCGCTGGCCGAGGTGGAGTTCGAGAGACTCCTCAGGGATTTCCCCAGAGGGAGCCACGCTGAGGAAGCCGCGTTCATGCTTGGCATGTGCGCCTTCAAACAGAAGAGGCCTGCTCCATACGACCAGGCTCAGACGGAAAAGGCCATCCTGCTGTTCAATTCCTACCTGGTCGACTACCCCGGCGGCGTGTTCGCGGACAGGACCGAAGAAACGCTGCGAGAATGTCGTTCCATGCTGGCTCAGAAGCTCTACCTCTCGGGTCAACTCTACGTCAAGCTGGGCGACGTACAGGCCGCCAGGATATGCTTCCAGGAAGTGGTGGACAAGTACGGGGAGGCCAGATGGGCCGACCTCGCACTGGTCGGCGTCGGGCAGTCCTACGAGAAAGAGCGCAACTGGAGCAAGGCCGCTGAAGCCTACCGGACCGTCCTTGACAGGAACGGAGACCGCGAGGCGCAGGACGCCGCGAGGCAGAAGCTGAAGAAAGTCTCGCAGAAGACCGGTACGTGAACAGGCCGGCCGCGGCTTTCCGTCACAACGGGGGAGAAGACTGTGAGAGTGGGCCTCTTCGGCGGCACGTTCGACCCCATTCACATCGGTCACCTCATCGTGGCCGAGGAAGCCCGCGAGCGGGTCGGTCTCGACCGGGTGGTGTTTGTGCCCTGCGGGATTCCTCCTCACAAGCGCTCGGAGCGCGTTTCTACAGGAGCAATCAGGCTCGAGATGACGATGCTGGCCACGCGCGGGAATCCCGGGTTTGAAGTGTCTGATTTCGAAGTGTCACGGGACGAGGCCTCCTTCACCATCGAGACAGTCAGGCATTTCGGCAGGAAGCTGGGCAAGGAAGCCGAGCTCTTCCTGATAGTCGGCGCGGACAGCCTTCTGGAGATGTCCGCCTGGAAGGACCCCGCGGGCCTCCTGTCGGAATGCAGGCCGATCGTGGTCAGTCGTCCGGGCTTCGACCTGGACGGGGTCGAGCCGCGGCTCAGGGACCGCGCTCTGTTCGTGGAAGGCGTGTCGGTGAGCGTGTCGTCCACGGACATCCGGACCAGGGTCGCCTGCGGGCGCTCGATCCGATACCTTGTCCCTCCTCCGGTTCTCTCCTACATAGTCGAAAACAGGCTGTACACTTCCCCGAGCCCTGCCTGACTGGCCTCGCCGGAGACACCATGAAACCGCGCGTTTACCTCATAGACGGTTCGGCCCTGGCCTACAGGTCGTACTACGCCTTCGCGGGCCGGCCACTCATCAATTCCAGGGGTGAGAACACAAGTGCCGCCTACGGCGTCGCCACCATGCTGCTCAAACTCATGAAGGAAGAGCGGCCGGACTACGTGGCCGTGGTGTTTGATTCGAGGGAGCCGACTTTCAGGCACCGGAAGTTCCCCGAGTACAAGGCCACCAGAAAGAAGATGCCCGACGAGATGCAGGCGCAGTTTCCGAGGATTCTGGAGCTCATCCGGGCGCTGGGACTCAGGATCCTGGAGCTCAGCGGGTTCGAGGCGGACGACATAATGGGCACGCTCGCGCACCGGTTCGCGGACCAGGGTGCGGAAGTGGTGCTCGTTTCGGCAGACAAGGATTTCTGCCAGCTTGTCGGCGAATCGATAAAGGTGCTGAACCCGGGAAAGGCCGGTGAAGAGGGGAACTGGGTGGACAGGTGCCGCGTGGAGGCGCGCTTCGGCGTGGGGCCCGAAAGAGTGGTGGACGTCCTGGCGCTGATGGGCGATTCGTCGGACAACATACCCGGCGTGCCGGGTGTGGGTGAGAAGACCGCGGCCAGGCTCGTGTCTAAGTACGGGGGCCTGGAGGAGATCCTGGCGCGGCTTCCGATCCAGGAGGAACCGCGCGCCTCGCAGAGACTCTCGGAGTTCTCGGAGCAGGCCAGACTGTCCAGGGAGCTGGCCAGCATCGACCTGCGCGCGCCGATCCAGGTAGAGCTGGAGGAGCTGCGGCCCGGCGAAAGGAGAAACGAGACGCTGAAATGCCTCCTGGAAGAGCTGGAATTCAGGAAACTCGCGGCCACGATCTTCGCCTCCGGCGAGCCCGCGTTCTCGTGGAAGGAAATCGGGGCCGGCGCCGGCGCGCGGGAGTTCGAGAAGGCAGCGGCCTCGTGGGACGGATACGGGTTGGCCGTGGCGTGCGGCAAAGAGAGGTTCTCTCCTCCTCTTGCCCTGGCGGTGGCTTCGCCCGAGGGCTCGTGCTTCTACGTCTCGCTCGCCCGTCCGGAGGGCGAGCTCTTTGCGGCCGGCGGCCCGGAACCCCGGCTGTCCTCCGCAGACGGCGACGCAGTTTCGGCTCTTCGCGGGCTCCTGGCCAGAAGCGATGCTTCGTGCGCCGTTCATGACTTGAAGTCCGCGCTGGGCTGCGCGTCCGCTCTGGAGCTCACCCCCGGCGGGCGAGTATTCGACGTAATGCTGGCCGGCTATCTCGCGGACCCGTCGTCCGACAACGGGCTGGCGAGCCTTTCCAGGCGAATACTGGGCGGCGAGCTGGACTCGCTCGAGTCCTTCGTGGGCCGGCCACGGGCGAGGGTGAACCCGGAGGACGTAGAACCCGGTAAGCTGGGAGAGTTCACGTGCCGCCTGGCCTTCGCGTCCGCGCGGCTCCGCGGGCCGCTCCTCTACACGCTGACGGAGACCGGCCAGGACCGCCTCTACACAGAAGTGGAGCTTCCGCTGGCCTCGGTCCTTTACGAAATGGAAAGGACGGGAGTCGCGGTGGACCGGGCTTTCCTCAATGAGATGTCCGGCCGGCTGGAGCGAGAGGTCGCGGAGGCGGAGCGGGAGATCTTCCGTCTCGCGGGCTGCAGCTTCAACATCAATTCACCGGCTCAGCTGGCCAAGGTGTTGTTCGGAGACCTCAAGCTTCCGGCGATGAAGAAGACCAGGGGCACCGGCGCGCCGTCCACGGACGAGGAGGTGCTGGAAGAGCTGGCCGCGTCAAACCAGGTGGCGGGGCTGATTCTGACGTACAGGCAGCTGTCCAAGCTAAAGAACACTTACGTGGACGTTTTCCCCAGAATGCTGAACCCCGCGACCGGCAGGCTCCACGCGCGTTTCAACCAGGCGGTGACCGCCACCGGAAGACTCTCGATGAGCGAGCCCAATCTGCAAAACATCCCGGCCCGGAGCGACATGGGCAGAGAGATAAGGAAGGCGTTCGTTCCGGGCGACAAAGGATGGATTCTGCTTTCGGGTGACTACTCCCAGGTTGAGCTGAGGCTGCTGGCTCACTGCTCCGGAGACGAGCGGCTGATGAAGGCTTTCGCGGACGGAGTGGACATACACGCCAGCACCGCCGCGTCTCTGTTCGGGGTGCCGCCGGACAGGGTCCCTCCGGAGCTGAGGGCAAGGGCCAAGGTGGTCAACTTCGGGATAATCTACGGCATGAGCGCCTACGGTCTTTCCCGGCAGCTGGGCATACCCACGTCCGACGCGAAGCTGTTCATCGACAACTACTATGCGCTGTACCCGGGCGTGGCTGCGTACTTGCGGGAAGTGGTGGAGGAGGCGCGGCGCACGGGCCACGCGACGACTCTGTTGGGCAGGCGCAGGCCCATCCCCGGCCTCGTCAGCCCGAACGCCAGGCTGCGGGCGGAGGCGGAGCGCATGGCCATCAACACTCCCATTCAGGGCTCCGCGGCCGACATGATAAAGCTGGCCATGCTCGGCGTGCACAGGAGGCTCGCCGAGCGGGGGATGAAGGCCAGGCTCACACTTCAAGTACACGACGAGCTCCTCCTGGAGCTGCCCGCGGAGGAGAAGGACGACGTCACGGACGTCGTGAAGCACGAGATGGAGCACGCGATGGAACTGAGGGTCCCCGTCGAAGTCGGCGTGGGGACGGGAGGCAGTTGGTTTGAGACGCACTGATCCGGGGGGGCCGCCGGCAGGCCGCTCACGAGTGCTGACCGTGGCCGTGACGGGAGGCATCGCGTCCGGCAAGAGCCTGGTCTGCGGCATGTTCGAAAAAAGAGGGGCGCGCGTCATCGACGCCGACAAAATCGGTAGAGAAGTGGTGGAGGAACGGCCCGAGGTCCTTTCCCGGCTGGTGCGGACCTTCGGCCGGGACATACTGGGAGAGGCAGGCGCGCTGGACAGGCGCAAGCTCGCTGGAATAGTGTTCTCCAGTCGCGAGAGCCTGGACAAGCTGAACAGCATCGTGCATCCGTTCCTGACACAGGAAATAGGGCGGCGCGTGGCGGACCTGGAGCGGACGGGATTCACCGGCGTGGTCGTGGCCGACGCCGCGCTCATATACGAGTGGAATCTCGTTGAAATGTTCGACGCGATTGTGGTAGTTTCATCCGACCAGGAGATTCGGCTCAGACGGATCAGCGTCCGTGATTCGCTCGGGGCCGACGAGGCGCTCGCCAGAGTACGAAGCCAGATTCCCCAAGAACACAAGATTGCAAGGGCCGACTTTCACATCGCGAACGACGGCTCCCTGGAAGAGCTCGAGACCAAGGCCGAGGCTGTCTGGAACCAGCTAACCGCGCTGCTGCGCGCGAAGCGAGGAGGTAACTGCTAGATGTGGGAAGAGACACGCACGAGGATAGAGTCCTGCCGCCGGGCCATTGAAGAACTCGGAGGTTTTCTTTGACCTTGGGGCGAAGAAAAAGGAAATCGCCCGGATCGAGGAGGAGATGTCCAGGCCCGGGTTCTGGGACAGAGAGGACTCGAAGCGTGTCGCCCAGGAGCTCGGCGGGCCGAGGAGAATCGTCGACGAGTGGACCTCCCTGTCCGGCAGTGTGAACGACCTGGGCGTCTTCCTGGAGATGGCCGAGGAAGAGCAGGACGACGGAGCTCTGGCGGAGTCCGTGGCCGAGTGCGTCCGGCTGGAAAAGGAGATCGGCGACCTCAGGCTGAGGAGCCTCCTGGACGGAGAGCACGACCGCGCGGGCGCCATAGTCAGCATCCACCCCGGAGCCGGCGGCACGGAGTCACAGGACTGGGCCCAGATGCTCATGCGCATGCACACCCGCTGGATCGAGTCCCGCGGGTTCAAGTACTCGGTGCTGGACTACCAGGCCGGTGAGGAAGCGGGGATAAAAGACGCCACGCTGGAGGTGGACGGCGAATACGCCTACGGGTATCTCAAGTGTGAGAGCGGCGTGCACCGGCTGGTCAGGATTTCGCCTTTCGACGCCGCCCAGAGACGGCACACCTCGTTCGCCTCGGTGTTTGTGTTTCCGCAGATTGACGAGGCGCTGGAAGTGGACATCAAGGATAGCGACATCAGGGTGGACACGTTCAGGGCCAGCGGCGCCGGCGGACAGCACGTGAACAAGACCGACTCCGCGGTCAGGATCACGCACATGCCGACCGGCATCGTGGTCCAGTGCCAGAGCGAGAGGTCGCAACACCGAAATCGCGACAACGCCATGAAAGTCCTCAGGGCGCGACTGTTCATGCACTACGACGAGGAGAGAAAGAAGAAGTTCGACAAGCTGCACAACGACAAGAAGGACATTGCCTGGGGCAGCCAGATAAGGTCGTACGTGTTCCAGCCGTACACGCTCGTCAAGGACCACCGCACCGACTTCGAGACCTCAGACGTGGACAGGGTGCTGAACGGCGACCTGGACGACTTCATAAACGCGTGCCTCACCTCCAGGAAAAAGTGATACACTCACGCCTTCCCCGGCGGAAGCCGCGCGGCGTTCCTTCCGGAACGTCCGGCGTCCGGCCGGGCTCCGGTGTCAGGCAGGCCGAGGAAATCAGATGAAAGTGAATCCATACATATTCAGAGAATACGACGTGCGCGGGCTTGCCGAGGGCGACCTCACGTCCGAGGTGGCCAGGGCGTTGGGCCGCGCCTTCGGGACCTACGTGGGCCCGGGCGCGAGCGTTACAGTAGGAAGAGACGTGAGGCTGAGCTCCCCGAGGCTGAACGGTGAGTTCTCCAGGGGGCTCATCGAGTCCGGTTGCCAGGCCGTGGAGCTGGGCGTGGTGCCGACCCCAGTGGTGTATTACGCAAGGGTGAAGCTGGACGCCGGAGGCTCGGCGGTCATCACCGGCAGTCACAATCCTATCGAGTACAACGGCTTCAAACTGGCCAAGGGAGAGCTCTCGCTGTACGGGCCGGAAATCCAGGAGCTGCGAAGCACCATTGAGTCGGGCAGGTTCTCCGCCGGACCGGGGACGGGCAGCATCTACAGCGTCGTGTCCGACTATTCCAGGGAGGTCCTGAGCAGGGTTCAGGTGGGCCGCGGGCTCAGGATAGGCATCGACTGCGGCAACGGGACCACGGGTCCCGTGGTGGGCGGGCTCATGAAGAAGCTGGGCATGGACGCCACCGTGCTGTTCGGCGAGCCGGACGGCCGGTTTCCGAACCATCTGCCGGACCCCACTGTGCCGGCCCATGTCGAGGAGCTGAGGAAGCTCGTCGTCCGCGAGAAGCTGGACCTGGGCATAGCTTACGACGGCGACGGCGACAGGATAGGCGCGGTCGACGACACCGGCAGGATCATATGGGGCGACCAGCTTGTGGCGCTGTTCGCGGCCGACATCCTGACGAGGCACCCGGGCGGCACGATCATCTTCGACGTCAAGTGCTCTCAGGGGCTGGAAGAACACGTGCGTGCTCTGGGCGGCAGGCCGCTCATGTGGCGCACCGGGCACTCCCTGATAAAGAGAAAACTCAAGGAAGAGAACGGGCTGCTGGCCGGCGAGATGTCGGGGCACATGTTCTTCGCCGACGATTACTTCGGTTACGACGACGCCATCTACGCGTCTTTGAGACTGGTGTCGTTGCTGTCCAGGACGGACGAGCCGCTCTCTGGGATGGTTGACAGGCTGCCGCGTTACTTCTCCACTCCGGAAATGAGGCTGGACTGCCCGGAGGAGATCAAGTTCGACCTGGTCGAGCGCCTCAAGTCATCGTTCAAGGCGGAGTACGAGGTGGTAGAAATAGACGGGGCGAGGATACAGTTCGGCGACGGATGGGGGCTGGTGAGGGCCTCCAACACGCAGCCGGCCCTCGTGGCCCGCTTCGAGGCCAAGTCCCAGCAGCGGCTGGACGAGATAAAGTCTCTGGTGCTCGGAAGGCTCGAATCGCTAAGGGCCGGAACGCACTAGTCTGCTCGAAGGGAGGAGAGAGAATTGAGGGCGAAGAAGACCGAATCAGGGAAACGGAAGACCAAGATTGCGGCCGCGGCCGACAAGGCGCCCGCGAAACCGAAGCGTAAACTCTCCGCCGCTCCCCCCCGCAAGGCGGTGGCGCGCAGGAGTGCCGCGCAAAAGCCCCGGCCCCCGCGGCGGCCGTCAGTCCGACGGCGCGCCGGCGCACGCGCGCGGCCCGCTGCGGCGGTGGAAACCCCGCAGGCCTCTCGCGCCGACACGCGACCGGAAGTCCGGGGAGTGCTTGAAGAAGCCAGGGTGCTGGCCGAACGGCCGTCTGACCGGGCTGATTTTCCGGGGGGCCGGGAGCTGCCCGACGGTTACGGTAAGGACCACATCGTGGCCATGGTGAGGGACCCGTACTGGGTCCACACTTACTGGGAGCTCACGCAGGAGACCGTGTCCCGCGGACTTCGTGCCCTGGGAAAGGAGGCTCCGGGAGCGAGGAGAATTCTCAGGGTCTATTCGGGGGAAAAGAACACCGCGCGGCCGGAGAACTTCCTGTTCGACGTCGCCCTGACTCCGGAGGCCAGAAACTGGTACGTAAACGTGGGCGGCCCCGGCAGGACCTATCGGGTCGAGATCGGCCTCCTGACCAGGGCCGGTAAGTACGTCTGCCTGGCGTCGTCCAACATCGTGAGCATGCCGCCCGACAGGATGTCCGACCAGCTGGACGAGGAGTGGGCCGACCTCTCTCCGGAGTACTACGCGGAGATGTACGCCCTCTCGGGCGGCCTCGCGGCGTCCCGGGCTCCGTTGACCTCGCCTGGACTGGCCGAGCGCCTGGCCCGGCGTCTTGAGGAACGACTGGCCTCGCCGGTGTTCAGCCCCGGGGTGAGCGCCGGGGTCGGAGTCCGTGAGCAAGAGGGGCTTTTCTGGCTGAGGCTGGACGCGGACCTGATCGTTTACGGAGCGACCGTTCCGGGGTCGCGCCTGACTGTGGAGGGCGGTTCCTGCTCTCTGAGAGAGGATGGGACGTTCTCGTTCAGGTGTCACCTGCCGGACGGGAAAAGGGAAATCAAGGTCACGTCTGGTACCCAGGACGGAACGAAGGAGGAGAGGATAAGGCTGACCGTCACGAGGTCGACGGAGTAGCCGCGACCCCGCGCAAGGCCGTCCGAAGAAACGCGGAGCGGCCGCGCGACGGGTGACGGGTCGGTTTCCGAAACTACCATGACACAGGATTACAAAGGATATCTTGCCCTCGTTCTGCACGCGCACCTTCCCTACGTGCGGCACCCCGAGCACGAGCTGTTCTTGGAAGAAGACTGGCTGTACGAGAGCATAACTGAGACCTACATCCCCCTGCTGATGGCCCTCGAGAAGCTGAGCGACGAGGGCACGCGCTACCGGATAACCGTTTCCCTGAGCCCCACGCTGGTCTCCATGCTTCGAGACCCCCTGCTTCAGGACAGGTACTTGAGGCACGTAGAGCGTCTGATAGACCTGGCCGGCAGAGAGGTGACGAGGACCCGCTCGGACGTCAAGTTCCACAAGCTGGCCCGGATGTACCTGGCCAACTTCACCGCGGCGAGGTCGTACTTTCTGGACACGTGGCGCAAGGACCTCACGCGGGCGTTCAGGGCGCTTCAGGAACGCGGCTGCGTGGAGCTGATTCCGTGCGCGGCCACGCACGGCTTTCTGCCGCTCATGAGTCTGGTGCCGGAAGCGGTACGCGCGCAGATACAGGTGGCCGTAAGGAATCACGAAGAGTGCTTTGGCCGCAGGCCCCGCGGAATATGGCTTCCCGAATGCGGCTACGAGCCCGGCCTGGATGATTTCCTGAAAGAAGCGGGCATCAAGTTCTTCTTCACCGATTCGCACGGGGTGCTTCACGCCTCGCCCCGTCCCAGGTACGGTGTGTTCGCGCCGGTAGTATGCCGCTCCGGAGTGGCCGCGTTCGGCAGGGACATCGAGTCGTCCAAGCAGGTGTGGAGCGCCGAAGAGGGATACCCGGGTGATTACTGGTACAGGGAGTTTTACAGAGACATCGGCTACGACCTGGACTACGAGTACGTCAGGCCCTACGTCTGCGCTGACGGAAAGCGGAAGAACACGGGTATCAAGTACTACCGCGTGACGGGCGCGACTCCGCACAAGGAAGTGTACGACCCGGTCGCTGCCGCCGAGAGGGCGTCGCAGCACGCAGGCAACTTCATGTTCAACAGGGAGAAACAAGTCCAATACCTGTTCGACAGGATGGACGGCCGCAGGCCGGTCGTGGTCGCGCCGTACGACGCCGAGCTGTTCGGCCACTGGTGGTACGAGGGGCCCGACTGGATAAAGTACCTGCTGGGCAAGGCCGCCCACGACCAGAAAGTCTTCAAACTGGCCACTCCAGGCGACTACCTGGACGAGAACCCTCACAACCAGGTCGCCGCGCCTTCGCTGTCGAGCTGGGGATGGAAGGGCTACAGCGAAGTCTGGCTGGAGGGCAGCAACGACTGGATCTACCCGCATCTGCACACGGCCGCTCAGAGGATGGTGGAGCTGGCAGACTCATTCGACAACCCCACTGCCTTAGAGAGCCGGGCCCTTGCGCAGGCAGGCCGCGAGCTTCTGCTGGCGCAGAGCAGCGACTGGGCATTCATCATGAAGACCGGAACCATGGTGCCCTATGCCGTGAAACGCACAAAGGAACACATCACCCGGTTCAACGAGCTGTACGAAGGTCTCAAGTCGCATTCGGTAGACGTGAGAAGGCTCGAAGACATGGAGTGGCGGGACAACCTGTTCCAGAGCCTGGACTACAGGGTCTACAGGAGCCGGCGGGCCTAGAGCTGCCCGCGTCTTCCCCGATGCGACGCGCCCTGACCGTCCCCGCAGGCCGGCTGCCTTCCGCCCGGAAGGCCATCCCGCAATTGCCCAAGGCCCGCCCGACGTGGTATAATTAGGGGACGCAGCGCGCGGGTTTGGCCGTGCGCGGTCGTTGGTATGACTGTTTCGAGTAAGCCCCAGTGCAGACGCTCACATCAAGTAGGACCATGTTCAGACCCTGGCGGCTCAAACACGTTGCCCCGGCCGGTCTCCGCCGGCGCCTCGAAGCGGCGCGCCCGTTCCTCCCGGCGGCCGCTTGCCTGCTGATTGGCGGCCTCTTCGCTCTGGCCGTTCCGGATTCGGCCTCGTACGCCGCTCAGGCGGCCGGCCGCTCCTCGGCTCAGTTTATCTCGCCGGTACGGGCTGACTGCGATGCGAACCGCGACTTCTATGCCCGACTCCAGGGTCGTCGCGGCCCGCTGGGCGGCTGCCCAGGGAACGCAGGGGTGGGTTCATGCTGCGTGGACGACGACGGGGTCTGTTCCGGAAGCTGCGACGCCCGGAGCGATAACGATTGCCTCGTCCTGGCAAGCCTGGTTCGCACGCACGAGTTTCTTGCGGCCGCGAAGTCCGCGGAGGGCTTCACTCCCGACGTCAGGAGCCCGCTCTTCGAAGTCCGGAGTGAATACTACAGGCTGGTGCCCTGCATGCAGACCCTGGGTTACATCAACCTGTACCGGCATACGGGCCGGCGCGCCTTCCTGAAAGAGGCGACCGACAGGCTCGACTTCCTGGCGGAGAATTTGACGACTGCCCGCAGCGGGCTGTCCTACGACGGCCAGCTGGGGTGGGCGTTTCTGCAGGGGTACCAGCTGACGTGCGACGACAGGTATCTCGAGATCGGCCTGGCGCTGGCCCGAGCCTCAAACCCGTACGAGGAGCGGGTGCTCAACTGGGGCATGCTGGCGGCTCTCAACCTTCTCAAGGCGCACGAAGTCACCGGCGACGTTTCCTTCCTGCCGGAGGCCGGAGAGATACTAACTGAGACTCTGGCGTTCCAGAACGCGGACGGGTCGTTTCCTCACCAGGACGACGCGGGCAAGAGGAGCCTTCCGTACACGTCGTGGCTGGCGCACGAGCTGTGTCGGTACAGCGACCTCGATTCGAGCGACCCCAGACTGGCGCGCGCCATAGACGACTGCGGGGTCCTGCTGGCCAGGCAGACAAACATGAACGGCTCGCCGGCCTACGAATACGACAGTCTCGTCGTGCTGAGCGTGCCCGACCCCATGTGCCTGCTGTGCTCCAGAATGGACGCGGAGGGATGCGCGGACTACTGCTCGGGACTCTGCTCCAGCCGGCCGGGGATGCCCGCCTGCTGGTGCATAGTCAACCCGGAAAAGGAGTGTCCCTACGTGGACACGCTGGTCAACGTTTCATACTACGACGAAAAGAACCGCGCGTACGACGTGAGGGGATGGACGAGCGAGCTTCCGGCGACCGCTTTCGTGCTGTCCCGCACCGGGCGAACAGACGCCAAGCTGAGGGTGCTGTCGTTTCTGCTGTCCCTGCAGAACGAGGACGGGTCGTTCCCCGACAAGTGGGCCTTCGTTCCCAACCCCAACCACCCGATGTGGGTGTTTTCGTCGGATCCGCACTCCGTGATAAGGACGTCATGCGTGTTCTTCTACCTTAGTGAACTCTTGAATTCCGGTCCGCTGGCCGGGGGCGGCGTTTCTGAGCATGGAACCGCCGCACTCCCGAACCCGGCCAGAGACGCGGCCGCCGCGCCGGACGCGGATGACTCTTCCGTTCGTTTTGCGACAGCCGGGTCACGGGGCCGTGAGGGAACCGGCCCGGCCTTGACCGTGAGGCCTTCTCCGTCGTTCGGCAGCGTGCTCGTAGCGTTCGACGCCGGGTCCGTGCCCGCCGACATAGTCGTGCTCGACGCGGGCGGCAGGCTCGTGAAGAGGCTTGCCGGCGGCCTGCCTGGGAGCGGAGTCGTTGCTTGGAACGGCCGGGACGAGGGGGGCAGGCCGGCTGCTCCGGGCATTTACTTCGTCACGCTGCGGAACGACCGCGCGGAGGTATCGTCCAAGTTTGTGTTGTTGAGGTCGGAATGATGGTGTCACACATGAGAGACAAGCGAACGACAAGCGCTGGTAGGCTTCTGGTATTCCTTGCGGCTTTCCTGGCCTGCCTCGCGGCCGGCGGGTTTGGGCCTGTCACCGTGGCCCGATGCGGCGTGACGGAGGACTTCGACGGTCTGATGGACCTGTGGGTCGACCGCTCGGGTTACGTGCAAGTCACGACGCTTGAGCAGTGGAACACAAAGCGAACAGTCATTCTGGACGTGCTCTTCGATTTTCTCCTGCCGCATCCGGACGAGCTTCAGGCTCCGGACGTGGCGGTCCTGTCGGAGGAGCAGGAGGACGGCTACGTCAGGCGGATGATAGAGTACTCGACACTGCCCGGGGAGCGCGTCAAGGCCTACCTGCTGATCCCGGATGGCGTCCCGCTCCCGGCGCCGGCTGTCCTGGCTCTGCACCAGACCACCTGCTGCGCGAAAAGCGAGGTGGTCGGACTGTGCGGCGACAGAACTCTCGCTTACGGGCTCGACCTGGTCAGGCGGGGCTATGTGGTCCTGGCGCCAGACGGCATCACGTTCGGCGAGCGCGCCATAGGCGCTCCGTGCGGTGACACGAGGGACGTCTACAGAAGATTCCCGCACTGGAGCGCTCTGGGCATAATGACCTGGGAAGCCATCCAGGCGGTCAACGTCCTGGTCTCGCTGCCGGAGGTGGACGCCGCGCGGGTCGGCTGCCTGGGCCACTCGCACGGAGGCTACGGCGCCATTTTTCTGGCGGCAGTGGACGACAGGATTAAAGCAGCCGTCTCGAGCTGCGGCTTCCTGGGCATATGCGACGACGCGGAGCCGATCCGCTGGGCGCGCTCCTTCGGCTTCGTCGCCCTCCCGGAGCTCAAGCCCTACATCAAGAAGAAGATCTTTCCGTTCGATCTCCACGAACTACTGGCGCTCGTCGCGCCCAGGCCGTTCCTGAACATATCGGCGGAGAACGACCTCATCTTCCCGGGTTCCGCCGAGAGCTCGGAGAGGGCGTACGCGGTGGTCAATGAGGTTTACGAGCGCATCTACGGAGAAGAGCGTGTCTTCAAGAACCTGACTCATCCCTTCGGCCACAGGTTCCCGACGCCGGTGAAGGTGAGGGCTTACAACTGGCTGGATTCATGGCTGATCGGCCGCGGCGGCGGGGGGGACCATGATGTGGACCACGGTGAGGACGAAGAGGGCGGGAACGAGGCCGGCCGGCATGCCCGGGAGCAGGCGGCCGGACCGGGAGAGACCGCTGTCTCCGGCGTCCGCGCGGGCGCCGTCGGCGGATCGCACAGTACGTTCAGCTTTTTCATGAGCAGGCGCTCGCGGGTCACTCTGTCGATATACGACGTCACCGGCCGCAAGGTCAGGTCTCTCGTGGACGGAGAGTTTGGACCGGGCGAGCAGGAGTTCGGGTGGGACTGCAAAGCGGACGACGGGACGCCGGTTCACCCCGGAGTGTACTTCTACAGGGCCGAGAGTCCGGACGTCGTTCGTACCGGAAAGACTCTCGTGCTCAGGTGAAAGATGGCAGACGCGCTGAGGTACGTTTCCATATCATTCATGCTCGTTCTCCTGGTGGCCTCGTCCTCCGGCTGTTCACGGCCCGGGACCACTACCCCGGAGGCGGCCGGGGATAACGCGGCCCGCGCTGCTAGCACCGCCGCGGCCGTGGGAGCGCCGAGCGCGTCGGGTGGGCGGGTATGGAAGCAGGCCGAGCGGCAGAGGGACTGTGACGTGGAGCCGGTGCAGCGGCTCACGACCGGCAGTACCGTGGACGTTATCCGCTATCTTTGGCAGGACTGCAACGGCAACGGCGTCGAAGACCAGGACGGTGACACGTACGCCGCCGACTACGGCGACGACGGCGCCACCGACAGGCGCGTCATCTGGCGCGAGGCGGAGACGACGGTGGAATACTACTCGAACCGGGGAGGCGACTTGCCCGTCTACGCCTGGTTCATCTCGAGGGACAGGCTGCATCTCACCGACTTCAGCTACTCGCAGGCCCTGGACCAGTGGAAGAGCGAGCACCACGTAGGGTTCTGCGCCCTGCAGAAGCTGTCCCGTCTGAACAACCAATGGTATCCGTTCAGCGAGAGCCCGTTCTGTTTCTACGACACGGACGACGACGGCGTGTCTGAGGTCGCGCTCAGGTTCTGCACGGTGTACGGACCGGACGAGGACGCCAACAGCTACTCCCTAATCTGGACTCCGCTCGAGAAAAGACCGAGGCCGCTGCTCTCAGGGTTTCGCCTCAGCTTCGACCTAGAAAACGACGCCAACCCTCAGTCGCCCTATTCCTATTCGCTGTCCCTGACTGTCGAGCTGCTCGACCCTCTGGACGAGACACCCTACCTGAGACCGTTCGTGACCTCTTACGGCCGCAAGCTCAATTTCATACCCAAGGACGTCGCGCTGGAACTGGCGCACGGCATACTCACCGGCCGCGTTCCCGCGCGGAAAAGGGTCGGACTTGCCCACGAGTTGATTTCTTCCGGACGCTGGGAAGGTGTCATCTGGTATCAGGACGGCGTGCACAAGATCAGGAACGCCGGCGGACCTGGCACCAGGGAGAACCGGCTTCAGGACTTCGTGGATTGTGAGACCGGACGGGTCAGGCTATACGCCTCGCAGTACGACGGGCTTGTCCACCTGTTCGACGCCGGCCACTCCGTCATCCGGCGGAAGCAGGGCGACATCACTTACAGCGACTCGGACGGTGACGGCTACGCCGACGCAGTCGAACTGGGAGGCGAGGTCCTTCACATCGGCCGGGATTCTTTCACGGACCTGAGTGTTGAAGAGCTCTTCGAGGCCGCCGGCGTCCGCCTGCCGCCGCGCTGACCCATTTGTCTGCGCCAACCCCCTTTCGACCCGGGCGCGGGCCCGCGGCTGACAGCACCTCGGACTCGAAAACGACGAAGAAGCGCGCCCGCCCGCGCGAGAATGCCGGCTCGTGGTTTTTGCGCTTGACAATGGCGGTCCCGGAGCTTAACGTTTTTTTGACCGATATGCCTGTCGGGGGATTCTCTTGAGGATGAGAGGTTTGTACAGATGAGAAGACGTATTCCGTTCTTGCTTGCTCTGGGCGCTCCAGCGCTGTTTCTCTTTCTGGTCTTCGGATGCAGCGAGAAGAGCACTTGGCCTTCTCCGTCGCTCGTTCTGGAATCCGTGCCGACCACGCTGGCTCCTCGAATAGACGGAGACGCGACGGACAGGGAATGGTACTCGGCCCCCGAGCTCCTGGTCGCCGTAAGCGACGCAGAAGGTAACGGCGGCGGCAGTTTCTACGTCAGGATAAAGTCGGTGTACACGCCTTACCCCGACACCGTGTACTTCATGCTGCAGTGGGCGGACTCCACGGACGACATTCTGCCAGACCGCCTGGTGTACGCCGGGCCGCTGTGGGAGAACATGGACTGCAACGCCGACCAGACGCTGATTAACCCGGCCAGCTGGACGAAACTGGGAAACGAAGAGGGCAAGGAAGACAGGTTCTGCATGCTGTTCGAGATCACCCCGGTGAGCGACCAGCACGGCACCTTCGCCTCGAGGGGTTGTCAGGTCGCCTGTCACAACGGCATGCGCGTGCCCCCGCGGAGCCCTGCCAACGGCCGCTTCGACGCGTGGTACTGGATGAGGGCGAGGACCGACCCGGTGACTACCTGTGACGACATGGTGCTGGATTCCACCGGATTCCACGGCGACGACGGCACAGCCCCCTGGAGTGTGAACCTGAGGGGCGCGGGTTACGTGCCGAAGTACATCTCGAGAGGTTCGAACAGTGGGCTGAGCCCCGCGAAGTTCATCTACGATCCCGGTTTATTCGGGAAGGCACTGACTCCGTGCGACACCGTGAACCCCGCTTCGCTGCTCAACTGGAACGACCCCAGGGATCCGGCCCTGGACTACGTGCCGGGATTCCTTGTGAGGAACCCCGCCGGAAGCCGCGGCGACATCAAGGCCAAAGGTGACTGGGACGACGGCAGGTGGCGGGTAGAGATGAAGAGAGCCATGAACACGGAGGACGTCGTGAACGACGTCGCCTTCAATCCTGACAAGACCTACACGTTCACGATCGCCTTCATGAACGGTTCCGGAGTCATCCACAGCGGCTCGATCCCGCTGACGCTCCGATTCAGACGCTAGTTTCCGCGCCGACATCGGCTTTCGTTGGCCCCGGGCATCCGAGCTCGGGGCTTTTTTTCCTTGACACTGAGGCACGCCGACTCTAGACTTTTTTGACGTTCCTTAATGCGTGCGTCGCCCTAACTTAGCGTTTCATTTAGAGTTCGTTCGACGTTCCCTGACGTTCCTGACACAAATCGGAAAAATGGGGTTGGGCAACTGAAAGGAGACTTTGCTATGCGCAAAGCTGGATGCGCCAGGCTTATCTTGGTTGTCACCGTTGTTCTGTCTGCCATTCCACAACTATCTTCCGCCTATCTCGACAAGGCCTGGCTCAGCGGAACGGACGTGAAGCTTCTTCAGGGCCCGGGGACCATCCGGCTGGCCGGAATGGGTGACCTGATCGTCGCCGTGGAGGACGAAAACAACGAGGTCAACCTGTACGACTTCACAGGGAACATCGCGGCGCTCGTGCTGGACAAGGACACGCATAACGCAGACGGCTGGGGCACATACGGCAAGTGGGTCGACGTGAAGGACGGATTCAGATGGCAGGACGTCGGTGTCTGGCAGGCCGGGGCGCTGTCGGTGCTCCGGGGAAAGGACGTCTACGCCGGCGGTGCGACCATCTCTACTCGCATACTGGACTTCACCAGGATTGACAGCCGTCTGTTTCGGAAGGTCCTCGGAATCGCCTATCCCAAGAGCGAAATCGCGTATGCCGACACCACAATGATCGACATGGAGGCCGTCGGCACCCTGGTGCAAGGCTACTACGCCCACAGAATATTCCAGATCGCGTACGTCGGCGTGAGGGGATGGGGAGACTTCGAGAGCGAGAAGAGGCCCGTGCGCCTGCGTTACGAGGTTCTTAACAGCTGTGACTACATGGGGGGCGGAGCCGCACTGGTGGTCGTGCCTTACAAGTGGCTGCAGGTCGGCGGCAGTTACGACCTCGGCTCTCAGCGTATGGAATCGGTGAGCAACGACTCTTTTCACGAGGACCTTTACACACGGAAGCGCGCCGTGCCCACTTTCTCCGGTCACGCAATGTTCAGCCTCGAGGGCAAGGTCCGCGGCGTGGTGAATTTCCGGCACTACTCGTACGAAGCCGACCAGACTCTGTTGATGAACTGGTCCGACCGCTACATAATCAACCCCGAGGACACCGACATCCACCGCAAGCTCACGGTCGGCGAGGAGTCGTTCCAATCCGACTTCGTGGCCACGCGCTGGATGGCCCAGGGACTCGGGATACCCGTCAAGGTGAGCGCGTACTTCGACATGCTCACGGAGGATTCCTGGTACGAGGCCCGGTCCAACGCGCTGGTATGGATGGACGAGTTCGACCAGACGCTGGAGGAATGGAATCTGGGAACCGGTGCGTCGTTCGAGTTCATGCGCAAGGGCCTGCTCGCGGCGGAATTCGTGCTGAACAGAGGACGTGTGGAGGACAGGGCCGGGACCGGAACAGAGTACGTCAACTTCAAGACCCTCGACCTGAAGGGCGGCGGCGAGTACCGGGTTCTGCCGTGGCTTGCAGTCAGAGCCGGCTACTCCCGGTCGACCGAGGAGCGCTTCATGGGGGTCCCCGAGCAGGATTACGTTTCCAACGCATTCAGCGCGGGCCTGGGATGCTTCCTCAAGGGCGAGAAGCTCACCGTCGACGTCGCGTTCTCGCAGAAGACTACCCAGCCCGACAAGGATCCCGGCTACGACCTGGAGGCGAAGTACCAGACCGTGATGCTCTACGGCCGGTACCTCTTCTAAACAAGAGGGGAAGAATGAAAGAGCTTGCAATGCTCGCGATCGATGCGGCGAAGGCCCGGGGAGCCACCTACGCCGACATCCGCCTGGTCGAGACCCGGGTGGAGAATCTGGCCACCAAGAACGGAAAAGTGGGTTCCTACGAGGCGTCCGAGGATGCCGGGTTCGGTGTGAGAGTGATCGCCTCGGGCGCGTGGGGCTTTGCCAGCAGCGACGAACTATCGAAGGAGTCCATCGAGAATACCGCCCGCGCGGCGGTCGACACCGCACTGGCCAGTTCCAAGGTCAAGGAGGAGGAGCTGGTTCTGGCACCCGAGTCGGCCCACGTGGCCAAGTGGAGCACTCCTTGCCAGGTCGACCCGTTCACGGTACCGCTGAACCAGAAGCTGGCCCATCTGTTCCTGGTTGACGAGGCCCTCAGAAAGATCAAGGGGCTGACCATCGCCGAGTGCACGATGGGTTTCGTGCGCGAGAAGCAGTTGTTCGCCAGCACCGAGGGGTCGCTTATCGAACAGGAGCTTGTGAACTCCGGAGCGGGGATGACCGCGACGGCAGTCGGCGGCGGAGACGTTCAACGCAGGTCCTTTCCGTCCTCCGAGGGCCATTTCGCCTCGGGCGGTTACGAGATGATCGAGCGCGCGAGACTGCTCGAGAACGCCGGCCGCATCGCCGAAGAGGCGGTGGCTCTGCTTTCGGCCGACGTGTGTCCTTCGGGGAAGAAGGACATAATACTGGACGGTTCTCAGCTCTGTCTGCAGATACACGAGTCCATAGGCCATCCGTCCGAGCTGGACAGGGTGCTGGGGACCGAGGCCAACTACGCCGGCACGAGCTATCTCAGTCTTGACAAGCTGCGGAGCCTCAGGCTGGGGTCCAAATTCGTGACAATAGTCGCGGACTCGACCCTGCCCGGCGGGCTCGCGACCGTGGGGTTCGACGACGAGGGAGTGCCCGCCCAGAAGTGGGAGCTCGTCAAGGACGGGCTGTTCGTGGGCTATCTCACCTCGAGGGAGTTCGCGAGGGTTTGCGGCGACGAGCGGAGCCGCGGCTGCATGAGAGCGGACGGATGGAACAGAATCCCGCTAGTCAGGATGACCAACATCAGCCTGGCGCCCGGCACGTGGAAGCTGGCCGACCTGATAGCGGACACCGCGGACGGGCTGCTGATGGAGACCAACAAGAGCTGGAGCATCGACCAGATGAGGTACAACTTCCAGTTTTCCACGGAGATCGCCTGGGAGATAAAGAACGGCAGGAAGGGGCGTATGCTCAAGAACCCCAACTACCAGGGAATCAGCACCGAGTTCTGGAATTCGTGTGACGCCGTGTGTGACGAAGCGCATTGGTGGCCGTGGGGCATAGTAAACTGCGGCAAGGGCCAGCCTGGGCAGATCGCGCGCATGAGCCACGGCTCGGCGCCAGCCAGGTTCAGGGGCGTGAACGTAGGAGTCGCCAGGTAGGAGAACACCGGGTACAGATAATGGAAAAAGCAAGAGCAGAATCAATTCTCAAGTCGGCGTTGAACCACTCAAAGGCGGACGAAATCGAAGTCTGCCTGGGTGGAGGCAGCTACTCACTCACCCGCTTCGCCAACAACACCATCCATCAGAACGTCAACGAGAAGCGGAACCAGCTCTCTGTCAGGAGCGTGTTCGGCAAGAAGAACGGCAAGGCCGCCACGAACAAGCTGGACCCGGCGGGGGTGGAGAAAGCGGTGCGGCAGTCCGAGACCGCGGCGTCCGCGCAGCCGGAAATACCCGAGCTGCTTACCATGCCCGGGCCGCAGCAGTACCGGGTCGTGGACGCCTTCGACCCCCAGACGGCCTCACTGCCTCCGGATTTCAGGGCGGAGGCCGTGTCAAGGGCAGTAGAGATGTGTAAGAAGAACGGACTCCAGGCCGCGGGCTACTTCTCAAGCGGCTACGGTTCGCTGGGCGGCTACGGCGAGGTGTCTCCTCTGGCCATGACCAATTCGAGGGGCCTCAGTGCTTACCATTCGGGCACTGAAGCCTCGTTCAGCATTACGGCAATGGGCGAAGACTGCTCCGGGTGGGCCCAGGCCACGTCCTGGTCCGTGTCCGACATCGACGTCAAGAGGGTGGCCTCCGTGGCGGTAGACAAGGCGCTGCGCAGCGCCAAACCCAGACAGCTGGAGCCCGGCAGGTACACCGTTATCCTGGAGCCCGCCGCGGTGGCCGAGCTTATGGTGTACATGGCGTGGGTGGGTTTCGGGGCGCTCCAGCTCCAGGAGGGTAGGAGCTTCATGGCCGGCAAGGTCGGCCAGAAGCTGTTCGGCGAGAACGTGACCATCCATGACGACGTATACCACGACCTCTTGAGAGGGCGGCCGTTTGACGGCGAAGGGATGCCCCGGAAGAAGGTCACGATCGCTGAAAACGGCGTCCTCAAGGGCCCCGTGTATGATAGAATCACTGCAAGCAAGGAGCACAAGGAGAGTACGGGCCAAGGACTGCCGGTTCCGAACACCAGCGGTCCCGAGGCCAGCTCCGTGGTGTTCGAGGGGTTCCAGGCCGTGTCTCCCGAGGATCTGCTGAAGCGGACCGAGAGGGGCATCCTGGTGACCAGGTTCTGGTACGTCAACATCGTGGACCCGATGAAGGTCGTGCTCACGGGTATGACCCGCGACGGGACTTTCCTGGTGGAGAACGGGAGGATCACAGGCGGCATCAAGAACTTCCGGTTCAACCAGAGCGTCATCGAGCTTCTCGGGAACATAGACGCCATGTCGTTCCCGGTAAGGTCCGGGGGATGCGTGGTGCCCGGGCTGCTGGTGAAGGACTTCAACTTCTCAAGCGGAACGGAGTTTTAGGCGGTAGACTGCTACTCACGTCCTCCGTTTGGTGGGTATTCGGTCGTCGCCGAACCTCCATATTTTGCAGTAGGATAGCAGCTGGAGTGGAGCGTGATGGTTACGTAGGTCTCATTCCCGGTGTGTGCGGCCGGTTCGCGGCCCCGCTCCCCGCTCCTGGGACTTGCTAACCAATTGTCGTACATGGAATTACCCGATGGGAAAACTCGCGCTGTGAGCTCTCGCATGGCACAATTTGTGCTTTTTGGAACGGAGGGGATACTGACCGACACTTTTCTCCTTCCTACGAGTCAGAGGTCGGGAGCCGGGGCTCACGCAATCTACAATCACGTCTTACATCTTTCTCTGAGACACTTGGGCCTTTTGGAAAGGGGTGCTTAGACATGATGCGTCAGAGGGCGCTGTTCGTGCTGGGGCTCGTGCTCCTGCTCACGTGCTCCGTGGCCGGCCCGGCATTCTCACAGAGTACCGGGAAGATCGCCGGGAAGGTTACGGACGCAAAGACTGGCGAGGCGCTCGGCTTCGCCAACGTGGTGGTGCTGGGCACCACTCTCGGTGCGATGGCTCTCGACGACGGCTCGTTCGTTGTCGAGAAGGTGCCCGTGGGCATCCACTCGGTGAGGGTCATGATGATGGGCTACGACCTCGTGACGAAAACCGACGTGGCGGTCGACGCGGGCAGGACCACCGTGGTCAACTTCGTCCTTTCGAGCAAGATCGTCAAGACTCTGGACGAGGTCAAGGTCACTGGCGAGCGGCCGGACATAGATCTTGAAAGCTCGACGACCAAACACGTGATGGATTCGAAGGAGCTCACACAGCTGCCGGTGGACTCGTTCCAGGACGCGATTGCGTTGCGCTCCGGGGTCATCGCCCAGGGGGGGCAGCTCCACTTCAGGGGTGGCCGCTCGGGTGAGGTGCTGTACATGGTGGACGGCATCCCGGTGCGCGACCCGCTGGTGGGAGGCGCAGTGGACCTGGCCACCCTGGCGCTTTCGGAGTCGGAGATTCTGCTGGGAGGGCTGGACGCTCAGTACGGTAACGCCCAGTCCGGCGTCGTCAACATCTCCACGAAAGAGGGCGGCAGCACGTTCTCCGGCGAGATGCGCTACCTGACCGACGACTATGGCGCGAAGGACAAGACCTTCAACAACTACGACAAGATCAGCGTAGGGTTCGGCGGGCCGTTTCTGGTAAAGAACATAACCTATTTCATGTCTTACGAAGGCACTTGGGAAGACACGTACTTGAAGACCAGCGAGACGCGCTCGAGGTACAAGATATTCGACTTCATATCTCTCGGCGACAGGCAGAGCAACGAGTCCAAGTTCCAGACCAAGTTGGCTTACCGGATCGGCAGCAGCTACAAGCTGACCACCGAGTACGTCCAGAACTACTCCCTGGAAGACCGCTATCTGCACGAGTGGAGCAGGGATGGGTTCGTCCAGATCCTGAACGACACGTCCACGAGCGGTGAGATAACGGAGCAGTTCGGCGGATGGTCCTGGTACCAGGTGGATTCCACGTACCTGCCGTACAACCCCGCCGAGCACACCCCCGACTACCTGAGCAAGTTCCACCAGCTCAAGGCGGTTTGGACTCATACCGTGAACAAGGATTTCTACTACACGCTGAAAGCCAGCCAGCACTCGTACGAGTCCGAAGCCTCGGTGCTCGGCAAGGAGCCGTGGGAGTACGACATCCGCTATCCCGAGTACTGGTACAACCAGATAGAGGGAGACGTGGAACCCTTCTACGTGACGCACGGCGACTATCCATTCTTCTACGAGAGGAAAACCGACGTCTGGACGTTCAAGGGCGACGCCACGGTGAAGAAGAGAGGGCACACGCTTCAGTCCGGGTTCGAAGGCACGTATAACGACATGAGCCTTCTCAACATAAGTTACCCGGAACGAATAAACAGCATGGGGCTCTACGGCGCGCTGCGGAGCGACTACCACTACTACAATCCCGAGGGCGCCGTCTACCTTCAGGACAGATGGGATCACGAAGGCATGGTGCTCAACATAGGGCTCAGGTACGACGCTTTCTCGGTCGGAGACCAGATCGACGCCTCGGAAGTAGCGGACAGGGTCAAGGACCAGGTGAGCCCGAGAGTCGGTATCGCGTATCCTATTTCGGACAGGGACGTGCTCAGTTTCCACTACGGCAGGTACTACCAGATACCCGACCGCCGGTACATCTTTGAAGACAGGGGAAGCACGAGCCCGGTGAACGTCAGGGGCAACCCGGACCTCAGCAACGAGACCACGATATCCTACCAGGCCGCGGTGCAGCATATGTTCACCAGCACCATCTTCGGGCAGTTCTCTGTGTACTACAAGGACATCTTCGGCCTGCTGTCAGCGCAGGAACGGGTTGTGGAGGACAGTCCGGCCCCGATTCTCGTCTACGTGAACCAGGACTACGCGTCGGCGAGGGGCTTCGAGCTCAGCCTGCGCAAGAGGTTCAGCCACAATTTCGGCGGAGAGCTCTCGTACACGTTCGGCATCGCCTCGGGCGTCGCGTCCGATCCGGACGCGCAGACGAGGACCCCGTTCCTGTACCTGCCCATCGCCGAGCAGCCGCTTGACTGGGACCAGAGGCACACTCTGAACGCTTCGCTCTACATGAGCGTGCCCGACCAGTGGTCGGTCAGCTTCGTGTGGAGGTACGGAACCGGATTCCCGTACACGCCGGTGGAGAGGAACCAGAGGGAGCAGGACCCGGCCGTGGTCAACTCCGAGAGACTTCCCAACGCGACGACCCTGGACGTACAGGCGGAGAAGCATTACACGATCTGGGGCCAGCACCTGACCGTGTTCCTGCAGGGCATGAACCTGCTCGACGCGAAGAACATCGCCACGCTGGAACCCAGCAACTGGCCCATCGCCCCTTACGCCACCTCCGACGACTACACGATATACTACACGGAGACGGGCAGGGCCGGCGGCGCCTACAACGGTGGTGACGTGAACGGAGACGGAACAGACGACTACTACCCGGTCAACGACCCTCGAGTGTGGGGGGAAGGCGCGCTCGTGAGGATGGGAATAGGATTTAGATTCTAGGCTTGTGACGTACTGAAGTTAGAGGGAGGTACGGAAATGTGGATTCTTAGACGGATCCAGCCGCGCAAACTGTCGATCGCCGGTTCGGTCGTCGTGGCGGCTCTGCTGTTGACGGCGGGGCAGGCGTTGGCCCTGTTCCCGATGGACGACCCGTCCGAGGACGTGGTTGACGGCATATACTGCCTCAGGCCGCCCTACGTGTTCACCCACGACGTGGGCAAGGTGACGCTTCAGGTGCCCAACATGGGATTCTTCGGAAACCCGTACATTGAGGCGCAGTCGCTGGGCTGGCGGGGCGGTGAATACCTCTACGTGGCCGGCCTGTGGATAGGCGCTCTGGACGAGGACAACATCCCGCGAGTGTCCACGGCGGCTTACGAGGCTGAGTTCCGGCCGGCGCTCAGCCCCGTAGACCTTGTCTACCGATCGTTCGAGGGCATCTCCGGTGGGAGGCGATTCGGGCCCGGCGGCTCGGACGGCGACGACGACGGCGACGGGTTGAGGGACGAAGACTTTCACGACGGCTACGACAACGACGGGGACAACGAAACTGACGAGGACTACGAAGCGCTGGGCCAGCAGATGTTTTCGTGCACCTACCGCGACGACAGCCAGCAGGCCAGGGACAGGTACAACGAGCACGTGCCCTGGGGCCTCAGGGTCGATCAGAGGAGCTTTGGCTGGGCGGTCAGCGGCTCCAACGAGTTCATCGGGGTGGACTACAAGATCCATCACGACGGCTCGAAAGTGATGCGCAACGTGTACGTGGGGTTCTTTGTGGACCCCGACGCCGGCCCCAAGGCCCAGACTGACCCCGGGTACTGGGAGGACGACCTGGTCGGATACACCGACACGCTGGTCCAGATCTATGACGCCACCAAGCCGGAAGGGTGCCAGATAGACACCATCCGGATTCAAATCGCGTACGTATGGGACGCCAAGGACGACGGCACCCTAGCCAAGGGTGGGGACGTGGACGGCTACGCCGGCGTGATGTTCCTGGGACACAGGACCGACAAGACCGGCCAGACGGCTCCCGAGTCAGTGAAGGTGGCGACGTGCAGGTTTTTCAGCTCGCAGGCGCCGTATCCTGAGGGCGACCCCAAGACAGACATCGAGCGGTACGACCTGATGGCCAGCCGTCGGCTCCCAAGCCGTAACATGACGACGCCGCGGGACTATCGGTTTGTGCTCTGCGCCGGGCCGTTCCCCAGAGTCGAGCCCGGAGAAGTGCTGCCGTTCCAGACGGCTTTCGTGGTCGGAGACGGGTTCGACGGCATGATGAGAAACGCCATCGCCGCGCAGCGAATCTACAACGGCCAATACTTCAACATAGTGACGGACACGAAATACGACGACCTGGGTTGGGGCTGGAACGGCAGAGAGACACTGGAACGGTGCCCGGACCCCGGATGCTACAAGTGTCTGGAGGACGACTGCGACTCGCTGACTGCGTGCGTCATAATCAAGGAAGGCGGAGAGCTGGCCGTGGACGCGGACTGCAACGAGTGCACGGGAGTCCAGGGCGCAGAGAGCCTGGTCCGTTGGGTAGGCTCCACCGCGCCACCGCCCCCGGGCTGGAACAACGACCCCGAGCTGGAGCCCGCCGTGAAGGCGAGGGTGACCGCGCCCGCCGGTGACAGGAAAGTCACCCTGCAGTGGGACAACGGCAGCGAGGTCCTGCCGGATCCTCTGACCGGGCTTTTCAGGTTTGAGGGATATCGCATCTGGAAGGCCGCCAACTGGCAGCGGCCGGTTGGGGAGACCGGCCCCGCGACCGACCTCTGGATGCTGCTGGGAGACTTCTGCCTCCACCCAGTGGACAGCCTGGGCGCCAATTCGCCGAAGTACCTGCTCAACACGCGTCAGTGGGGCGGAGACACGACATACGTTATCTGTGACACCTCATTGACTCCAGTCGACACGTCGGACTTCGCCGTGCCGATTGCGGGGACGAACCCGCAGCAGTTCGACACAGTTACGGTGTACCTGTACCCCATAGGGAGGTACAACTTCCAGGACAAGAACGTCATCAACGGCATGGTGTATTTCTACAGCGTCACCCCCTACTCGAAATGGTGGGACGAGAAGGCCGAGACGTGGGTGGAGATTCAGACTCAGCCCGCGTCCTCGGAGGACATAGCCATCATCCCGCGCGCCGACGCGCAGGATAAGCTCGGGAACATCACCGTCGTTCCCAACCCGTACTTAGGGAGCGCCTCCTGGGACCTCACTCCCAGCGACGTCGACCCCACCGGCACTAAGATAGGTTTCTTCGGCTTGCCAAAAGCCAAGAGTACGCTTAGAATATTCTCTCTGTCCGGTGACCTCATCAGGGAACTGGAGCATGACGGCACCGGCGGAGATGGGACGGTCTGGTGGAACCTGGTCACTAGGAACGGCCAGGACGTCGTCAGCGGCGTGTACCTGTTCTCCGTCGAGAGCGACAAGGGCACGTACGTGGGTAAGTTAGTGATAATCAGATAGGCCGACTGAAAAACCCGGTAAAGGAGGAGGTAAGGCCGTGAAGAGGCTCGGAATAGTTTTCGTCTTGGCGCTGTTTGTCCCGGCGACCTGCTTTGGCGCAGCCATATTCGAGAAGGTCGGCACAGTGGGGGCGCAATTCCTCAAGCTGGCCGTGGGAGCCAGGGCCTCCGGTATGGGAGGCGCATACGTGTCGGTCGCGGACGACGCGTCCGCGGTCTTCTGGAACCCGGCCGGGATTGCGAAGATCACCGGGAACGTGGTGTCGATAAACCACATGATGATGCCGGCCGACATCGCGTTTGACCAGGCGACGTACGTGTTCCAGCTGGGCTTCATACCCGGGTCGTTCGCGGTCAACGCCCGGGCACTCACCATGGACGATATGCCCCGGACCACTGTGTACCGGCCGACCGGCGACGGCACTTACTTTGACGCCGGCGACATGTCGTTCGGGCTGACGTACGGGAGGTCCCTCACGGACAAGTTCGCGGTGGGTGGCACCATCAACATAGTGAGGTCGGGGCTCGACGAATACACCGCCCAGTCCAACACCGTGGACTTCGGGACGATCTACGACACCGGCTTCAGGTCCATCAAGATAGGAATGTGCATCTCCAACGCCGGGTCGGAGATGAAATACATCGAGCGTGACGTGAAGATGCCGATTCTGTTCCGCGTCGGCATGTCCATGAACCTGTACCAGAACGGTCCGCATTCCGTTCTGTCCGCCGCGGAATTCTCCCATCCGCCCGATAACGCGGAGAGGATGAACGCGGGCGCTGAATACGCGTTCCAGGACTTCTTCTTTGCCAGGGGAGGGTACAACTTCGGGTACGACAGCGACGGGCTTGCGTTCGGCGCGGGGTTCAAGTTCCCGGTCAGCGGAGCTGCCGTGGGGCGTCTCGACTATGCCTACACTGATTGGGGAACCCTGGGAGGGCTCCACAGGATCTCGATGGAGCTTAACTTCTGAGAGAGTCTTTGCGAAACGCAGCTAGCATAGGTGCCGCTCCCGGAGCGGCACCTATCTTTGTATTACAGTCGATTCCGAAAGGTGGGATGTCCAAGTGAGGACCGGCGCTCTGCAATGTCTCCTCTCAGCCGTGGCGGTCGCCGCTGTCGCGCTCGTGGTCTCGGGCCCGGCCTCGGCGGAGGTGTTTCCGCTGGAGGGCGAGGGTGACATCAAGTTTCAAGTCGATTGCGCGAGCTTTCTGGGTGCTGCCGGCGACGTGGAGCTGGAGTTCTACGTCCAGGTAGTTAGCGACCAGCTGAACTTCCTCGGCAGGGAGAGTCCCGGCATGGCCCAGGTGCGTCTGACCGTCGGGTTCATAGACCAGCTGGGCGAAGAGTACGAGACCAAGGCGACGGACTTCACGCTGGAGCAGCACGACGGACTCTCCGGCGGGGAGTCCTCGGGGGGCGACGATGCGCAGATAGTCATGGTGCGCTACCCGGTCACCCCGAGACTGAAGCGGGCCAGGGTGACCCTTGAGGACATGCGGGCCAAGCGCCGTGGCATTCTCTACCTGTTCACCAAGGAAAGAAAGAGTGGCGTCGCCCTGGCCGACGTGGACCTTGCCTTTCCGCTGAAGGGTACCCTCTCGCTCAGCGACATCCAGTTCGCCCTGGCCATAACTCCGGGAAGCGCCGGCCCCTTTCCGAAGAGCGGTCTGGACGTCATTCCCAATCCCTCCAGGAGCTACGGCCTGAGGAGGCCCAATCTTTCCGCCTACGTCGAGGTGTACGACCAGAGCGATGCGGCGGTAAAATCCGACAAGGTGTTCTACGAAGTGGTCGCCACGGTGTTCGATGTGAACCGCCAGACCGTGCTGTCAGACACCCAGAGGATCGTGTCCTCCGTGGATGAGTGGGTCTACACGGTCGCCCTCGACCTCTCGAAGCTTCCTGCGGGAGGCCACTGGCTCAGGGTCGAGGTGGCAAACGACAAGCGCACAGCCAGGGCCATACGTGAGAGGGAGTTCGACCTGCTTTGGTACGACGCGTCCTGGAGAAAGAGCGACCAGGACCTGTTGGACGAGACAGGCCTGTTTCTGGACATGACACAGATGGGCGAGTTCCGGCGCATGACGCCGGGCGAGAGGGAGAGATTTCTCCAAGATTTCTGGGCCGGCCTCGACCCCACTCCCGGCACGGCTCGTAATGAGCTCAGAGACGAGTTCCATCGCCGGGTAGCCTACGCGACCAAGAACTTCACGTTCTTCGGCAAGGGCATGCTGTCGGACAGGGGCCGGATCTACATCAAGTACGGCGAGCCGGACCTGGTGGAGAGACAGGTGGTCCCGACCAGCGGCGACGCCGCGGACATAGTAGTGGACGAGCTTATAGGACGAGGGAACATAGACCCGATGGTGAAGGAGAAACTGGGCGGAAGGGACAAGAAGTCGTATGAAGTGTGGATCTACAACATGCGCGGCAAGCCGCTGTTTGAAGACCCCGACAGGGTCATGTCCCAGTCCCTGGGAATGAAGTTCGTGTTCGTGGACGACATAGGGGTCGGCAACTTCATCCTGGAATACAGCTCAGACCACAGCGAATTCAAGTAGTTGACCCGCCGGCCTGCCTTTCGTCTTCGGGCCGAGGCGGGAGTGGTGATTGTTCCCCGGCGAATGGCCCTCGAGTGCGGCGCAACGCGCGCCTGTGAGGATGGGTATCGGGTCCGAGTCATAGTTGAAGCAGTATACTGAAGCCTGAAGGGGTTGGAGGATGAAGTTTCTCAAGCGCATCGAGCCCTGTAAGCTTCTGATTCCTGGTTCGATGCTCCTGGGAGTCTTGATTCTCGCGGCAGCTCCGTCGTTCGGCCGGATGCCCATGCAAGACCCCCACCAGGACGCCCCCGCCGGCGTCTACTGCACCAGGCCGCCTTACGTGTTCAGACACGACGTCGGGAAGTTTACCCTGCAGGTGCCCAACCTCGGCTTTTTCGGGAACCCATACCTCGAGTCGCTTTCCCTGGGGTACAAGGGCGGCGAGTACCTCTACGTGGCGGGCCTCTGGGTCGGCGCGCTGGACGAGGAAAACACCCCGCGCGTTTCCACGGCGGCTTACGACACCGAGTTCAGGCCTTCACTCAGTCCGGTTGACGTCGTCTACCGGGCGTACGAGGGCATCCCGGGAGGCAGGCGATTTGGACCTGCCGGCTCGACCGGGGACGACGACGGTGACGGAACGATTGACGAAGACTTCCAGGACGGGTACGACAACGACATCGATGGCATGACTGACGAGGATTACGAAGCGCTCGGCCAGCAGATGTTCTCGTGCGTGTACCGTGACGACAGCCAGCAGGCCAAGGACGCGTGGAACGAACACGTGCCATGGGGGCTTAAGGTGGAGCAGAGGAGCTTCGGCTGGGCGATCAGCGGCTCCAACGAGTTCATCGGGGTGGACTACAGGATTCACCACGAGGGCACGAAGTTGATGCGCGACGCTTACGTGGGCCTTTTCGTGGACCCTGACGCGGGCCCCAAGGCCTGGCCCGGGTATTGGCAGGACGACCTGGTGGGCTACACGGACACGCTCGTCGAGGTGACCGACCCGCTCCTGTCGGGAGAGTGCCAGACATACACCATCCGGCTCCGGATCGCTTACGTTTGGGACGTGAAAGACGACGGTCTGACGGCCCAGGGTGGGGACGTGACCGGTTGCAGCGGCATAATGTTCCTGGGCCACAAGACCGACTGGAGGGGCATCAAGGCTCCTGAGGAGGAGAATGTGACCACAGTGGGCTGGTTCAGCTCCACTGCACCCTATCCCGAAGGTGACCCTGAGACGGACCCTGAAAGGTACGACCTCATGTCGAGCCACCACATCCCTAACGGTAACGCCACCATCCCGCGGGACTATCGGTACATGTTTTGCGTCGGACCGTTCCCCAGGGTCGAGCCCGGGGACGTGCTTTCGTTCCGGGTGGCGTTCGTGGTCGGCGAGGGCTACGAGGGAATGATCAGAAACGCCATCGCGGCCCAGCAGGTCTACAGAGGGCGGTATTACGACGCCCGTCAAGACAAAGACGATCTGGGTTGGGGTTTCAACGGCATGGAAACACTGGAGACCTGTCCCGAGCCCGGCTGCTACAAGCGTTTTGACGCCGACTGCGACACTACGACTGCCTACGTAGTCATAAAAGAGGGCGAAGAGGCCGCGCGCGACGCCGACTGCGACAAGTGCACCGGGGTGGACGGTTACGAGAGTCTCGTGCACTGGGTCGGCTCCACTGCGCCCCCGCCTGCGGGCTGGAACAATGATCCCGCGCTTGAGCCGGCTGTCAAGTCGAGGCTGATCTCTCCGGCAGGCGACGGAAGGGTCACTCTCCAGTGGGACAACTGCAGCGAGGTCCTGCCGGATCCTCTGACCGGGCTTTTCCGATTTGAGGGATATCGCGTCTGGAAGGTAACGGACTGGAAGAGGCCGATTGGCGAATCAGGCCCTTCGGACGATAGGTGGATGATGCTGGGTGATTTTTGCCTCCATCCGGCCGACAGCCTGGGATCCGACTCCCCGAAGTACCTATTAAACACGAGGCAATGCGGAGGAGACACGACGTTCGTCGTATGTGACACTTCAATGACGCCGATCGACACGATGGAGTGCACCGTGCCGATACCAGAATCATCCCCCCAGCAGTTCGACTCCGTCACCGTCTACCGCTACCCGATCGGCAGGTACTCTTTCGTGGACTTCAAGGTTGTCAACGGCATGGTGTATTTCTACAGCATAACTCCCTACTCGAAATGGTATGACACTGAGACAGCGACGTGGGTCGACATCCAGAGTCAGCCGGCCGCATCCGAGGACGTCGCCATAATACCGAGAGCCGGCGCTCAGAGCGGACTTGGGAAGATAACCGTCGTGCCCAACCCCTATCTGGGGGGCGCCCCATGGGATCTCACGCCCAGCGACGTAGACCCCACCGGGACGAAAATAGGCTTCTACGGCTTGCCCAGAGCCAGGAGCATGCTCAGGATATTCACTCTGGCCGGTGACCTGGTCCGGGAGATCGAGCACGACGGCACCGGAGGCGACGGGACGGCCTGGTGGAACCTGGTCACCAGAAACGGCCAGGACGCCGTCAGTGGTGTGTACCTGTTCTCGGTAGAGAGCGACATGGGCACGTACGTGGGCAAGTTCGTGATTGTCAGGTAGGTCGTGAGCGGCGGGGGCGCGGCGAGGGCTGGCAGGCCAGGTTCCCGGTTGACACCGCGATTCCACTCACCTATATTCCCTAGAATAGTGTGACTGACGGAGGCGTTTTCTTGTCCGTGGGAGGTAGAATTGAGAATAGCCATACTCACCGGTGGCGGTGACTGCCCGGGTCTGAACGCGGTCATAAGGGCCGTCGTTCGACGTACCATACAAAGTCACAAGGGAGAGGTTCTCGGCGTCAGTGACGGTTGGGCCGGGCTGATCGAGGGCCGTCTTCACCCGCTGGACCTGCGGGCGGTCTCCGGCATCCTCCCCAAGGGAGGCACGATGCTGGGCACTTCAAGGACTAATCCGTTCAAGACCCCAGGGGCGGTCGAAAAGATCGTGGAGAACACCCGCAAGTTCGAGGTGGACGCTTTGATCGCCATAGGCGGAGAGGACACGCTGGGTGTCGCCGCCAGGCTCTACGACATGGGAATAAGAGTCGTCGGTGTCCCCAAGACGATCGACAACGACCTTTCTGGGACTGACTACACCTTCGGGTTCGACACGGCCATCAACGTGGCCATGGAAGCCATAGACCGGCTTCACACGACCGCGGAATCCCACAACCGTGTTATGGTGGTCGAAGTGATGGGACGGCACGCCGGCTGGATCGCCGTGGAGTCCGGCATTGCCGGCGGCGCGGACGTGGTGTTGATACCAGAGATGCCCATAAGCGTCGAAGAAGTCTGCAAGCTGATAAAGAAACGCCACGAGCGGGGCAAGGACTTCAGCATAATCGTGGTGGCCGAGGGGGCGCGATTCCAGGACAAGGACCAGGTTCGGACCATAGTCCAGGACGAGAAACTGGACGCCTTCGGGCACGTACGGCTGGGCGGCATCGGAGCCATTCTTGCGCAGGCCATCGAGGAGCGCACCGGGTATGAGTGCAGGTACACGGTGCTGGGTCACATCCAGAGGGGCGGCACACCCACGGCGTTTGACCGCGTGCTGGGCACCAGGTTCGGAGTGGCCGCGGCCGACCTCGTCGCGAAGGGCGAATTCGGCACGATGGTCGGCCTGCGCGGGAACAAGGTCCAGGCCGTCTCCCTCAAGGAGGCGGTGGGCAGCCTGAAGACCGTGGACATGGAGCTGTACGAGATCGCCAGCGTGTTCTTTGGATAGCCGAGGGGAGGTCCAGCGATGGGACTAGTCACGAATCGCGAGTTGCTTCAAAAGGCCTTCCGTGAGGGATACGCGGTCGGAGCCTTCAACATCAACAACATGGAGTTCCTGAAGGCCGTTGCGACCGCGGCCGGCGAGGAGCGCTCGCCAGTCATCATGGCGGTTTCGGAGGGAGCCATAAAGTACGCCGGATTCGAAGTGCTGGTGGGCATGGCGCAGATCGTGGCCTCTCAAACCCCGGCGCCGATGTCCCTGCACCTCGACCACGGCAAGGACCCGGCAGTGATCCGTCAGTGCATTGAGGGCGGCTTCACTTCTGTGATGATAGACGCGTCCGACAAGGAGTTCTCCGAGAACGTGCGCGTCACGAAGTCGGTCGTCGAAGCCGCCGGAGCGCGGGGAGTGTCGGTGGAGGCCGAGCTGGGCAGGCTGGCCGGCATAGAGGACGCGGTCTCGGTGGCGGAGAGGGACGCGCTGTTGACGGATCCTGCCCAGGCCGCGGACTTCGTCAAGCGCACGGGAGTGGACTCCCTGGCGGTGTCGATAGGAACGTCCCACGGCGCCTACAAGTTCAAGGGTGCGTCCGTGCTGGCGATAGACAGGGTCAAGCAGATTAGAGACTTGGTCGACGTACCTCTCGTGCTTCACGGCGCCTCCGGCGTCAGCCAGGCGACAGTGAGCAAGGCGGCGCAGTACGGCGCGGTTCTGGGCAAGCCCGCCGGGGTTCCGGACGAGAGCATCCGGGAGGCGATTCGATTCGGCGTGGCCAAGGTCAACATAGACACGGACATGAGGCTGGCGTTCATGGCCTCTCTGAGAGAGACACTCTCCACGAAGACATCCGAGA
The DNA here is from genome assembly GCA_964570935.1 of uncultured bacterium. Lineage (GTDB taxonomy): Bacteria > Eisenbacteria > RBG-16-71-46 > JAFGJU01 > JAFGJU01 > JAFGJU01. The sequence goes on along the minus strand of CAZMZP010000017.1, from coordinate 2,584 downwards.
TCGACCCTCGGAAGATACTCGGTCCAGCCAGGGACGCGATAACTGAAGTTGTGAGGGGCAAGATGAGGCTGTTCGGCAGCAGCGGCAGAGCCGCCTGACAGAGTCGAGGCGGGAAGCCCGTCGTTGCGCGGCGATGCGCGTGCGGCCTGTCCCTGATTGGAACGGGTCCTCGAGCGAGTCGTCGACTCACGCTCCATGCTTGCGGCCCCGGAGTCTGGCCTCGTGTACGATCATCGGGTGACTCCGGTCGCGTCCATTCGCCGCTATCGCTTCGACTGTAGAAGCCCGCACCTGTCTCCGGTGGGCATCGCATGAAAAAGGCCGCCATTATCTGTACGCTGGGTCCGTCGAGCCGGACGTTGGCCGTGCTGGAAGACATGATCCGCGCCGGCATGGACGTGGCCAGGGTGAACTGCTCCCACGGGAGCCGCGCCCAGCACAGGCTTCTCCTGAGTCTCGTGGACAGGCACAACAGCAGACGCAGAAAACGCGTGAAGAAGATGCTCGACCTTCAGGGGTACAGGGTGAGAGTCCACCTGCCCGGAAGAAGGAGAGAGCTGGTGTTGAATCAAGACGACGCCGTGCTTCTCTCGACTGCGGGGGGCGCAGCCGGAAAGTGCGCGCTGGCACTGGACTATCCCGGGTCTCCCGGCGACATTCCCGTAGGCAGCCTCGTCTACATAGACGATGGCAGTGTGTCTCTGAGAGTGGAACGAAGAAGAGGAGACTTCCTCTGCGCCAGGACGGTCGCTCCCGGGACCGTGAAGGAAGGAAAGGGCGTCAACATTCCGGGAGCGAACCTCGTGTTTGGCGGTCTTACTGACAGGGACAGAGCCGACCTCGAGTCCGGCCTGGCCGTCGGAGCGGATTTTGTCGCCCAGTCGTTCGTGCGTGACGCCCGCGACATAGTGTTGCTCGGCGACTTCCGGAGGAAACACGGCCTTCGGTTCAAACTCATCGCAAAGATAGAAAGCCGGCAGGGCATACAGAACCTGGACGGCATTCTCGAAGTGTGCGACGGCATCATGGTCGCCAGAGGCGACCTCGGCGTTTCGGTCCCCATCTTCCAGGTGCCCGTGCTCCAGAAGACGATCATAGCGAAGTGCCGGGACGCCGGGCGGTTCGCCATCACCGCTACCCAGATGCTCGAGAGCATGACCGAGCGCCCGCTGCCGACCCGGGCCGAAGTGAGTGACGTCGCTAACGCCGTCATCGACGGCTCCGACTACGTGATGCTCTCCGCGGAGACGGCGGTCGGAAAACACCCGGTGGAAACGGTGCGGATGATGAGACAAATCGTGCGGTTCACTGAGGCATATTTGAGCGGCCGCGCTCCTGCGTAGAGGAGATCGGCTCTTCTCGGGAAGGCCGCGGGGGAGACGAATGAAGAAGAGAAGAAGAAAGAAGATCGCGATACTCACGGGCGGAGGGGACTGCCCCGGAATCAACGCCGTCATACGCGCGGTGACCAAGAAGGCCATCGTCGAGCATGACATGGAGGTGATAGGCGTCAAGGACGGATACGACGGCCTCATCTCCGACTCCCACAGAGCGCTGAGCTATGACGATGTTTCCGGCATCCTCACCCTGGGAGGCACGATACTGGGCGCGTCAAAGTCGGCGAATCCGTACAAGTATCCGCTGACAGTGCGAGGCGGTGTCGAGCTCCGAGACTTGTCCATGGTCGCGGTCCGGACTATCAGGAGGCTCGGGGTCACCTGCCTGGTCTGCATTGGAGGGGACGGCACGTTGGGTATAGCCCACAAGCTGTTCAAGGACGGAGTACCGGTCGTGGGGATACCCAAGACGATAGACAACGACGTGAGGGGCACGGACGTGACGTTCGGGTTTGACTCGGCCACGTCCATCGCCACGGAGGGAGTCGACAGGATTCACACCACCGCCCAGTCACATCACAGGATCATGATTGTGGAGGTTATGGGTCACAGGGCCGGATGGATCGCGCTGTATTCGGGAATAGCCGGAGGAGGCGACGTCATCCTGATTCCCGAGATCCCGTATGACACGGAGATGATCGTGCGCCGGATCAGAGAGAGGCGGTTGCGGGGAAGGCGCTTCACGATAGTGGTGGCCGCGGAGGGGGCGAGGCCGAGGGGCGGGAAGGTGGTAGTGAGGAAGATCGTTAAGACGAGCGCTGACCCGGTGCGCCTCGGCGGTATCAGTTTCGTTCTGGCGGACGAACTCGAATCCCTGACCGGGCTGGAGGCCCGGGCCGTCCTGATGGGACACTTGCAGCGCGGAGGTGCACCCACCCATTTTGACAGAGTCCTTGCCTCCCAGTTGGGGAGCAGCGCGGTGGACATGATCGCCGGGGGAGAGTTTGGAAGAATGGTGGCCGTGAGGGCGGGCCGTGTGACGAGTGTGCCGCTGAGTGTGGCCGCAGGCGGGCCGAGGGTGATTCCCCGCAATCACAGCCTCGTGATGGCCGCCAGAGGCACAGGAGCGTACTTTGGAGACTAGACCTCGCCCCTCCGAGCCGGCGTCGCGTCACGCCGGGAACGGACAAGGCACTGGGTGCGCCCGCGTGCCGGAGCCGATTTGCACTTGATTTGCACCCACCGTG
>CAZMZP010000016.1:0-9553 GCA_964570935.1 uncultured bacterium | reverse complement strand
GAGGGCGGTGCCGGGCTTTTCTATGTGATGGATGACCATAGTCATGTAGGCGCGATCGACGCTGGCCGACCCGAGTGGAAGCGAGTGCGCGTCGCCGGCGAGCCAGTAGATGGGCCTTCGCGCTGCAGTGCCTGCGGCCCTGCCCCCGCCGGCCGAGGCCGCCTGCCTGCCCGCGGCTCGCTTCAGCATCTCAACCGAGCTGTCAACGCCGTACGACCCGCCTTTGTGATGCTGCCGGACCCGCACTGCGAACCTGCCCGTCCCGCACCCCACGTCCAGAACGCTCGAGTCGGGTAATATCCCGGCGAGCTCCACGATCGTCCTGATCCATACGTCGGCTGGTTCCGGGCGGGCTTCGTCGTAGTAGTTGGCAATGCTGGAATAGTCGGTCTTTCTCACGCCCCGAAACCTTCTTGGGTCGGAAGGAAAGCCGCTTTGTGAGACGGGCGCGAGAGTTTCTTGACGTGGTTGTTCTCGAGCCGCTTGACTTCTCTTTCGAGCTGCTTCGGCGAGAGTCTCTTCTTCCTGCGCTGTATCTTCCCCAGGGCCTTCAAGAACTCCTTGCCGGTCAGCGACTCCTTCTGCACGAGAACGCTCTTGAGACGCAGAAGCTCATAGTAGTGTGACGTGAGCACCTCGAGCGCCCGTCTCTCCGCCTCCTTGACCATCTCGTCGACCTGGCGTCTCAGCTTTGGTCTGTCGTGCTCTTTGTCGGGCAGGACGTAGCCGTTTCCGAGCCCTATGTCCGTCACGGCGTATTGCAGCAGGTCGGTGAGGACCTGGAGGTCGCTCGACGCCCCATCGGTCTTCTGATTCTCGGGGAAGAGGAGCTCTTCGGCGAGCCTCCCTCCCATCAGAGTGGCCACGCCGTCCAGGAGCATGTCCTTGCTCATGAGGTATCGGCCTTCTCTCTGGTACGGTCTCGTGTAGCCGAGGGCCTCGCCCTTGCCCACGATGGAGATCTTCGCAACCGGGCTGGCGTTCGGGAGGAAATGGGACACTAGCGCGTGGCCCAGCTCGTGCACCGCGACGATCTCTTTCTCCTTGTCGCGCAGCGTATGTGCGGCGCCGGCGCCTTCCATTATTCTGTCGAAGGCACTCTGCATCTCCTCTTCACCGATGGCCGCCTGCTTCTCCTCGACCACGGTCAGGATGGCGGCATCGTTTAATAAGTTTTCGATCCTCTCGGGAGTGAATCCCGCCGTGTCGCGAGCCCACTTGGCCAGGTCCAGGCGTTTGTCGATGAGCTTTTTCCTCTGGTTCTTGGTCACGACTTTCTTGCTTGTGGTCGTGTAGATTCTGAATATCTCGAGCCGCGCCTTGAAGTCGGGCTTGTCCACCGGTATCACACGGCCGAACATTTCGTGTCTCAGGAGCGACGGGTCCGGACCTTCGGGGTTGCTGGTGGCCCCGACGATGAGCACGTCGTCGGACTTCGTGAACCCGTCGAAGAGCGCTCTGAGCGCCACGGCCCCGAAATCCTGTCCCGTCGGAGAGGGCGGAAGAATCTCGTCCACCAGGATCACCATCGGGGCGCCGCCCTTGAGTGCCGCGATAGCCCTGACCATTCCCTCCGAGCCCAGCTCGTTATACATGGCGAAGAGGTCGGTCGCGTCGATCTTCACCACCGGGACTCCGGCCTCGCCGGCCATCGCTATGGCCAGGGAGGGTTTTCCGGCTCCGTGAGGCCCCTTGAGCAGTACGCCTTTCGGAAGGTCGGCGCCGATTTCGCGGAAGCGGCCGGGTGTCTTGTAGTACACCACGAACCTGGCCAGCTCTCTCTTGGCCTCGGGGTTGCCGCCCACGTCCTTGAAGCGGAGCGTCGGCTTGAACTTCCGCATGGCGTACTTGCCGGGAGCGGAGCGCTGCTCGGCGGTAGGGTTTCCTGGGCCGTCGTGCCCTCCGGTTCCTCCGCCCGCGGGAACCTCGATGGAGAAGGTCGTGGCGATCTCATAGGCCTTCTTCATGAACTCGGAGAAGAACTTCTCGGCGAAGCTGTGTGTGACCTTCCTTATCTCGGTCTGCGGGTGCAGGCTGAACGAACCCTTTCTCTGGACGATCTGCACTCTGGAATACATCGCGCCCAGAAAATCGGCGAGCGACTGGACCGGTGCGTGGAGCTTCGAGAGGTCCATCATATTCTGCGAAATGGACTCGACTATGAGCTTCTCGAGTTGCCGCTGCTCGGCCTTGGAGAGCTTGCTTCCGCCCACCTTGCTCTCCATCGCAACGGAGGCCAGGGTTCTGGCCACGTCCCGCGCATCTTTCTGAGTGAGCTGCTGGGAAGGCGTAGATTTACACCGGGCTCGCTTCGCGTTGGAAGAGCCGGTGTTACCCGGAGCCTTGCTGCCGGAGCTGGTTCTGTTTCGAGGTCTGTGCATATTCGTGTCTTCTTACCCCTAATTACATTATCGGCAATGTATTGGGCTGGATTGAGCACCGCCCGGGAATCGCAACGGCTTTCCGGACAACGGACTGCCGCGGTGCCGGGTCCGAACCGGGTGTTACTTCTTCCTCACGTAGACCTTGAAAAGGTCCCCGTCCTGCTCGACTCCGAGAAATTCATGCCCCGTGGCCTTGCACCAGGCCGGCATGTCTTCCTTTATGCCCTCGTCAGTAGACACTACTTCCAGGATTTGGCCCGGCTCGAGCTCTCTGATTTTCGCGGCCGTCTTGACGATGGGCATCGGGCAGAGGAGGCCAAAGCAATCAAGTGTGGAGTCGGCTTTCATCGTTCCTCCGTGCGTCAGCTCCGGGTCAGATGAACAGGTTGACCGAGGACTCGCTGGCCTCCGCCAGATACGCCGCGACGCCCGCGCACGAATCCACGTCCTGAGTCAATTGCGTTTTCGGGATTCCCATCAGCTCCATGGTCGCCGTGCAGGCGATGACCTTGACGCCCGACTGCTTGGCCATCGTGAGCATTTCGCCCACGTCGGGCATGCGGTGCTGTTTCATCAGCTTCTTCATCATGACGGGGCCCATGCCGAACATGTTGAGCTTGGAAAGCGGCAGCTTCTGCGGGCCGGCCGGCATCATCGCGGCCAGCATCTTCTTGATGAATCCGGGCGGGCTGACCCCGGCGTTGGGACGCTTCAGGATGTTGAGGCCCCAGAACGTGAAGAACATCGTGGCCTCCATCCCCATGGACGCCGCGCCTATGGCGATGTTGAACGCGGCAATCGCCCTGTCCATCTCACCGCTGAAAACAACAATCGTAACTTTCTTCATGTCGCCACCCTTAAGACGCGCCAGGGCGCGGCCCCGGCGCCGTGTGCGCCTCTGCGGCAGGGCGCGCGTCTCCGCGCGGCACCTCGCCTACCCCTGCTTCTTCTTCATCATGTCCGCGTACAGCGGACTCATTTCGCGGAGTCTCTTGACTATTGGAGGAAACGTCTCCAGGAAATGCTTCACTTCCTCTTCGGTGTTCTCCCTGCCCAGCGTGAAGAGGAGAGAACCCTGCGCCACGTCGGCCGGAACCCCCATCGCCGTGAGCACGTGAGACGCCTTGAGGGCCTTCGAACTGCAGGTCGAGCCGCTCGACGCAGCCATTCCCTCCATGTTGAGGAACAGTACCATCGACTCACCCTCGACGTACTGCGCGCAGATGCTCAAGTGTCCGGGAAGTCGCTTTTCGGGGTGCCCGTTCACGCGGACGTGCTCGACGTTCTTCACCACGCCTGCTTCCATAGTGTCGCGAAGTCGCTTCATCCTCTCGGCAGCGGGTCCCATCTCCTCCTGCGCGACCTCGACCGCCCTGCCGAGCCCGACAATCGCCGGCACGTTCTCGGTTCCCGCGCGCTTCCCGTCTTCCTGGATGCCGCCGTCAATGAACGGCGTGATCCTGACGCCGCGCCGCACGTAGAGGGCGCCCACTCCCTTCGGGCCGTAGAACTGGTGGCCGGCCAGACTCAGCATGTCCACGCCGAGCTTGTTCACGTCCACGGGAATCTGGCCGACGGTGGCGACCGCGTCGGTGTGGAAAACGACTTGCTTCTCCTTCGCGATCTTCGATATTTCTTCGATCGGCTGGATCGTCCCGACTTCGTTGTTGGCGTGCATGACCGAAATCATGACGGTGCCCGGCTGGATTGCCTTTGCCACTTCGGCGGGGTCCACCAGGCCGTACTTGTCCACGGGCACCTGCGTCACCTGGAAGCCCTGTTTCTCCAGCTTCTTCAGGGAATGGAGTACCGCGTGGTGTTCGACCTTGCTCGTCACAATGTGACTGCCCTTCTTCTGGGCAGCGGCCGCAAGTCCCTTTATCGCGAAGTTGCACGACTCCGTGCCGCTGGAGGTGAACACGATCTCCTCGGGTCTGGCCCCGATGAAATCGGCCACCTTCTTCCTGGCAATCTCGACTGCTGCGCGGGCCTCCTGCCCGAAGTCGTGAACGCTCGAGGGGTTGCCGTATACGTCCCTCAGGTAGGGAAGCATGGCCTCCACCACGCGGGCGTCCGTCTGAGTCGTCGCGGCGTGGTCAAAGTAGACGCGATTCATCTTGCGCGGCCCTCCTCAGGCCTCATCTTCTTCAGGAACTTCTCGGGGTCCTTGTCGAACTTGACTTTGCAGGCGACAGCACAGAAATAGTATTTCTTGCCGCCGTACTCACTCGTCGCCTTGGCTTCGCCTTCCTTTACTTCCATTCCGCAGACAGGGTCTATGGCCATGGGAACACCTCCCGGGAGATTCGACGACCGACTGCCGCGCTACGCTTAGAGTGGAGCCACGAACGCTCTGCCGCGCCGCGCTTTCGGCGCAGCCGAGAACACTATTGCCGCGCGGTGCTTTTCGCTCAACTGCGAACACTATTGCAGCAGCTTCAATCGGTGCAAGGCAAAACTGACCTGGTGAGACCGTGACGGGGGACAACTACTCCTTAAGTCTAGCAGATGGGGAGGGGCTGTCAAGGAACGGGGGAGCCGAAGGCGGCACAGTCAGTTACGACCGGCGCCGCGGGCGCCGCGGGGCGTATCGGTTCGGCCCCGCCCTCCGGCGTGGCAGCCTACCGGACACGACGGTCGGGTCACTTCAAGAGGACTACCTTCTTGGTCTCGACGCAGCCCGGCGCAGCCAGCGTGCACATGTACACACCAGATGCAACAGACACACCGGTGTCGTCGCGTCCGTCCCATGTCACATCATAACGCCCGACCGCCCTCGCTCCCTCTGCGAGCGTCCTCACGGGTCGCCCCGTTACATCGTACACTCGCAACTCCACCCACCCGGGAATCGCAGTGGAAAACCAGATCGAGGTCAGGGGATTGAAGGGGTTGGGATAAATCGGACCCAGTCCGGCAGCGACGGGCACGTCCGGTGTCTCTTCCACTCCGGTCGTGGCAAACATCCGGGCGGCGAACTCGGGACGGTCGATGAACGGATTGCGGTTGTGCTGCAGGGCGTAGATGGCGCTGTTTCTGTCGAGCTCCTTCGGACTGACCGGGTCCTCTACGTGCCAGGTGAGGAGCATCTCGGCCGCCCAGGGCAGGAGCTCCGCGCCGGCAGTCATCGGCCCGCCCGGCCATCCGGCGTCCTCGGTGTAGTAACGCGCCGTCATGTAGAAGTACGTGCGCGCCAGGTCGCCCTTGAAGTCGTCGATCGGCTCAAAAACGATCCCGGTGTAGCCGGGCCAGGAGTTGGGCCCCCTCATGCTGCCGTTGAGAGACGTCCATTCCGGCACTGAAACTTCCCCGTAGGCGTAGTTGCCCCGGCTGCCGTTGACGTGCGTGTCTGTAGGGTACAGGGCAAAGAGGTCCGAGTACATCGGCGACACTTCGCCTCCAAACCAGCTCTTCGGCCACGAATGCTCGCGGTTGTATCCCGTTCCCTCCGCGCCCCCCGTGCCTCCCTGGTCGACGCCGAACGTGTACTCGTACGGCGGAGTCCCGCCGGGGACGTCCGAGTAAATGTCCCACACCTTCCCGTTTAGCTTGTCGTCAGTCGTGTAGAAGGCCGTCCACGCGTAATCGTAACTGCACACGGTATGGTTCATGACTATCTGGTGCAGTGCCGACTTCAGTTGCTGTCCGATGAGGTTCTCCGCGGTGACGTAATATCCTGCGGGAATGTCGTTGTCGATGAAGACGAACACGGCACTGACGTCGACCATTACATTTGCCCACAGGTCGGCGACTCCGTCCATGTTCAGAGTGTGATCGCCGGCCGACAAGGGCGGCACCGTCAGGGTGACCCGCTCGGGATGACCGACTACGAGTTCCGCGTCGATGATGGCGATGGCGTTGACCGTATAATTAGCGGCCGTCTCCGCGCTGGTCTGCTCCACTGCTTCGGAAAGTGTCACGAGGATGGTCGTGTCGCTCGTCGCCCAGACGGCAAGAATGACCGGAGCCGATTCGTCGCCGGTCCACAGGACGTCGTTCGCGTCCCTCGGCTCTATCTTGAAATAGCCGCTGATGTACGCTACCGGCCCGACCACGGTGTACGTCGAGCCGAGCGTGGGAGAGGCGTTGTATGACAGGTCATCCACGCGGCCCGGGCCGCTTCCGTCGTTCACTTCCCACTCGCCGTATCCGAGTTCTGGATTCGTGCACACGGCGCCGACCTGGACGAGCACGCCTTCGTACGCTTCCGAACAGGCCGCCGCCGTCGAGACCACGGCCGCGGCGGGCGGGGCTCCTGCCGGCGAGCTCTCCACCAGCACTGCGTCCGCGAGGAGCGTGTTGCCCGCGTACCCCGAGCCGTCGCTCTCCGTGACCCGACCCCGCACGGTCACGGAGTCGTTGAGCGGCGGCACCACCGCGCCCCGCGCCCACATGCCGTTCCAGGGTCCGCCGCCGTCCTGTATCACGAAATAGGAACCGTACTGCGCCGTCACGATCCCGCGTGTCAGGACCTGAGAGCTGTCGTAAGGAGAACTGGCTGACTCTCCTTGGATTTCATGAATGGTGAGGTCGAACGGCAACGCGTAGCTCTGCAGCTCGGACAGACTCACGGCCGGCGCGTCACTGCTCGCCTGGACCCGGTAGTACACGGTCGCGCCTTCGGACTGGGACGTTATGGCCGCGTTCGTCGTGTAGGTGTCTCCCGCGTACAGCGACATGGCTATCTCGTTGGGGAGTGAAGAGCCGGTCGTGCCCCAGAAGAGCGAGACAGACGTGATGGTTGCCGTGGTGTCAATGACGTCAGCCTGGACGTTCACCTCGAGGCCCGCCAAAGGAGAAACGGGGTCTGTGATGAAATTCGAAATGGAGGGCCCCGCTGGAGGTGGGGTCACACTGTGAACACCCGGGCTCGCGGCCGTAGCGAGCTCGACAGGCGTGGAGGTCCATTCGGAAGGGACGTAGACCGTGCTGGGTGAGCGGACATCGGGCTTTCGCACGTAGTCGGCGTTCTCAAACGCGGTCCCCGTGACAACCACGTAGTCGATGATGGCGCTGCCGGCATTGAGCAACTTGGCCCCGTCGCCGACCTTTCCGTTCCAGTTTCCGTTGTTCGCGGACCACGCATCGCTCGGAAAGTCCACCTGAAACACCGTGACCGTGACCAGGTCACCCGCTACGAGGGCCTCACCCGGGTCGATTTGCCCGGAGAGCTGCCACGTGAATTCTTCCACGCCGTTACCCATCGCCACCAGCGACCAGCCAGTAAGGTCAACGGCGGCAGTACCCGAGTTGTAAATCTCGAGGAACCTGTCCGTGAGATAGTTGAGATGGGGATCGCACAGCTCTGAGATGAGAACGTCCGCCGCGGCAGGGGAGGGTGCTAAACCTGGAACCGTCAGGGCGACAGCGAGCAGGAGAACCACGGATGCCTTCATTCCAGCCTCATTGTTTGTAAGCTCACCAGGGATGTGTTGTACAGTCCGCCTCAACCGGAGAAACTCGAACGTATCTATAAGGTAAATAATACCTTATACCGCGGGCTTTGTCAAGCGAGCTGTGGGTAGTCGGGATTGGGGGAACGGGAAATCCGCTTACTTGGGGAGTGTCCTCAGTGTCGGTACGTTGACGACTCCGACCTCCGGCATGGCAGAAGGGCCAGCACCTGGCCAGCCCCATCACGGAGGGAAGCAGCGCGATATGGACTCTAGCCAATGCAGCTCAGGATGCATGGCGGTCGGGCGCTCCTATCAGTGTCAACAGGGCGACAAAGCTGAAAAAGAAGCCCAAGACAAACCAGCCCCCCGGATTCCGGCCCCTCTCGCGGGCCAGCCACGCACAGAAGCACCCGGTTGTCGCACCCAATATGAGCCAGAATAACATACCAGCTACGTCGCCCATGAAAGCCCTCCTAGGTGTGGGGCACGGCTCTAGCGGCCCCGGCCTTGCGGGTTATGGTGCTGTCGCCTAGCAGCGAACAGGAGCGTATCCAGCTTCAGGACAAGCGCACGGGTATGACCGTACCCGTCTGTGTGCGGCCTTGCCGCCACTGTGCACCGCGTTCACAGCCGCGAAGCGAGCAGTCACCGCAGCAGCACCGTCTTCCGCGTGGCCACGAAGTCACCGGCCTCAAGGCGCAGTAGGTAGACTCCCGAAGGGGCAAGTTCACCACGTTGCGACCTTCCGTCCCATACGACTCTGTGCTCTCCCACTCCCTGCAACTCGTCGACCAGGGTCCGTACGACCTGCCCCGCAACATCGAACACCCTCAGCGCCACTGGACCAGCGGCGTGAATCTGATAACGGACCTGGACCAAGGGATTAAATGGGTTCGGGGAAACCGACAGGAGGTCGGTCCTGGCTCTTGTGGTGCCGGAGCCCCTATCATCCACATCAGTGAACATCTGGTCGAACGGCAGGGCTCCCATGTCGGCCACTGTCGAGTCTGGGTCAGAGGGCAGCGACGGATCGCCGGCATCAATGCAGGGTGAGGTTCCGAGAAGATGATAATCCCCAGTCGACGGGTTCACAAACACAGGATTCATGAAGATGTTGGAGAACGCATCACAGGAATCGCCGTTGACATTCACACTGTCCACCAAACCTAGATCTCGAGGCAAATGACGTGCGTAAATGCCCCCTAGAGTATTCTCCCAAAAGTCGCAGTACTTGACCCAGACAGTGGTGCACTCGGAGCAGTAGATGCCATGAGAACCATTACCCCGGAATATCGAAGCAGTTGCCACGGGATAGGAGCGGTCGCTTTGGAATCCGGACACTCCATTGTCGGAGATCGAGCAGCCTGTAATGTAAGTCTTGCCGAAGCAGGGGCCCCCAACAATACCATGTCCCGAGTTACCAGAGATCACACACTTCTCTACCGTGCCTCCGCAATCCTGAAATCGAATGCCGTCTCCGCCGTTTCGACAGACACTCGTGCCTGAGACAAACAGATCGCCTGTGGTCTTCGACATCCCTGTCCCGGCGTTGCTGTTAATCTCGCTGTCTTCGCACCTGATACCGCCATCGTAGGAGGATACCCCGTTACCTGTATTGCCTACGATCTTGCTTTGTGACGCGCCGAACCCGTACTGCTCCAGAAAAACCCCATCACCACCGTTTCCGCAGACCATCGCGTCATATAGACTGATCACTCCACCATGCAAAGCAACTATGCCGCCGGACTTGTTACTCAGGATCCGACAACTGCGCAA
>CAZMZP010000015.1:0-73590 GCA_964570935.1 uncultured bacterium | reverse complement strand
GGTTTCCGAACGACGGTCGCAGGTTGACCATCGAATCGAACTCCACCCAGTCGGCACCGGGCATGTCCGGGTAGAGGTTGATGCCCCAGAGGTCCTCGTGGGCCGAGCCGTCGGCAAGCAGCTCCGCTTCCTGGTCGGCGTGCAGGTCGGCGTCGAGGAGCATGATCCCGCGGCGCAGGTCCACGACCGCCTTCACCATGTCGCCGAATATCGCCGTCGCCATCTGCCGGAGTTCGTTAAGCGTCACCCTCTCCGAGACTATCTTCATACTTGCTCCCTTTGAGATGCGGCCCCAGACCCCAAGCTGATTCCCAGGATCTGTACGGCCGCGATTCTAACGGAACTGAGGCGCCAGCCGCAACAGGCATGAGTATTGAGTTCTCAGGGCACTTGTGTTGGTATTGAGACGTATGGACATGAACGCACCGCGCAAGACACTGTTGACCAGGTTGCCAATCTCGCACCCACCCCTGCTCGTCAGGAACTGCGAGCGGTCAGACATGGGCCTTCTGGCCGCGTGGCCACCTTACCCTCCACCCCACGACATGTTCGTGTTCAGCTTTGCGCATCTGCCCCCAATCGAGATGGACTCGCTGTACAGCGCCCGCCGAGGCCAGACAGACAGGATCACGCTGGTTGCAGACCACGGCCCCGTCGGATCAATCGGCTACCTGGCGCTGCTGGAAATCGATTGGGAGCACGGCCGGTCCCACAACCTGGGAATCCGGGTTCACCCCGAATGGTGCGGGCGGGGAGTGGGCGAGGCAATGCTGACCTTGGTGCGCGACTGGTGGTTTGCCGGCGGCATGAGAGGGCTTCGGCTTGACGTTGCCAGCTCGAATGCCCGTGCTGTAAGATGCTATGAGAAGGCTGGGTTTGTGAGATGCGGCGAGTTCTGGAAGGAGGACGCCGACCTGGCTGGGGCAGACCTGGCCGACCCGAAGTGGCGGTTCCGTGACGGGCATGTTCGCGCCGGGGCGCGCACCCCGGAGTCACGTTTCCTGGTTATGGAGCTCGCAGCGAGTCCCTGATCATAATGGCATTGCCTGCTCGGTTGCACGTATTGCCAGCGATACTGCCCGGAGGACAAGCCGTTTCTGGAATGCTTCGGCGTTAGTATGGAGTTTTCTGAAGAGGAAACCTCCCTGCTATTGCAGGGTGTTCCGTCAGACCGGCTGCCGGCGCCGGCGATGGGAAGGCTGAAGCGGCTCGAGCTGCTGGACTATATGGAAATACTGCCTCGCAACCTGCGAGCGTCCTTTGCGAAGCGATAGGCGGAGCGATCAGTCTTGAGCAAGAGAGACATTAAGGTCGTCGGGATCGACCTGGCCGGCGTGGCAACACGGCCCACGGGGATATGCTGCCTTTTCGGCAACGAGGTCGTGGAGTCGCGTGACGTGCGCCGCGACGAGAGCATCCTTCACTTCGTCGCCGAGCACAATCCCCAGGTCGTTGCTATTGACGCGCCTCTGTGCCTGCCTCCCGGCAGAAGATGGACTCCGGGAACCGCTTTCCCGGCCGACAATGGCGTACACTTCAGAAAGTGTGATCTCGAGCTCAGGGCGCGGGGCATCAGGTTTTTCCCGATTACGCTGGGCCCCATGCGTTCTCTTACGATGCGCGGCATTGTTTTGAAACGTCAGCTCGAGAAATCTGGCTATCGTGTGATCGAGATCTATCCTGGAGGCGCCCAGGATATCTGGGGAATTGCCCGCAAGCAACAGGGGCTGGCCTTGCTGAGGCGGGGACTGAGGAAGTTGGGAATAGAGGGCATTAGGGCGAGGATGTCAGGACACGAGCTGGACGCAATCTCCGGAGCAATAGTGGGCAGGCTGTTTCTCGAGGGACAGGCGGAAGTGTACGGAGACTTCAAGAGCGGCGCGATCGTTATGCCGACAGCAAGGAGGCGGCCGGGCGCCTGTGAGGCGGACTCGCCAGGACGGAAGAACGTGAGCCGAAACAGCAATCCCAGAAGCCAATCCCCGCGGTTCAGCTCTCTGGCTGACGTGGACGTGCCCGAATTGGAGTCGATGGTCATGGCTCTGTATAGAGAGGATCCCACCGGACAGAACATGTCTCTCAGGAAGATCCGGCGCACTGTTGCAGAATTGTCTGCGCATCCGGACAAGGGTAGTATCACGATTGTACGCGTCGGCGATGCTGTCGTTGGGTACGTTATCGTCATCGACTTCTGGAGCAACGAGTACGGCGGAGATATCGCCCACATCGACGAGCTGTACGTCAGGCCGCCGTGGAGAAACAAGGGAATTGGCGCCCGTTGCCTGGAGCATGTTGCCGGCATGAAGGGCGGGAAACTGGAGGGCGTCCGTCTCGAGGTGACGCCGGCCAATCGGAGGGCTCTCGCGTTCTATTCGAGGCACGGGTTCAAGCTCGCGAAGAATCGTCACATGTTTCGAGAGCTGTCTTGAAGCGGCGCACTTTCCGATAGGGACGACGAGGAGGGTGCTTCAATGCGTGAATTCCAGTTCCCGGTCGGCTACCACAGGTTCCACAGGCGCCAGCTTTTCAATTTTCAGCTGAACAGGTGGTATTCACTGGGCTACACGAGATTGCGCGATCTGGAGGAAGCCGGCAAGAAGATCAAGAGCTTCGGAGACTGGAAACTACGGATGGTCGAACTGGCCGAAAGAGCGCTTGATGAGAACAGGCTCATGAACGCAGCCTTCTATTACCGGGCGGCCGAGTTCTACGTGAGGTCGAAGGACCCGGAGAAGGAAGCCCTGTACGACAGGTTCGTCGAGCTGTTCTATCGGGCGTTCGAGAAGGACGAGATTGAGAGATGCCGCGTGCCCTACGAGGGCGCCTTCCTGCCTGCGCTGAGGCTCCCGCCGGCCTCCGGGAGCCCAAAGAGGGGCACAATCGTCATCCACGGCGGTTTCGATTCGTTCATAGAAGAATGGTATTCGATGATGACGTACTTCTCGAACCAAGGGTACGAGGTCATAGGGTTCGAGGGCCCCGGCCAGGGCGGCGCGCTCAGAAAATGCGGCCTGCCGCTGACGCACGAATGGGAGAAACCCACCGGGGTCATCCTGAATCATTTTCGCGCCTCCGGCGTCACGCTCCTAGGACTCTCCATGGGAGGATGGTTTGCCCTCAGGGCGGCGGCTTTCGAGCCCCGGATAAGCCGCGTCATCGCCTCGGGTCACGCCATTGATTACATGAAGAGCATGCCACCCGCGTTCCGCCACATTCACCTGTGGTGCCTTCGACATTGCAGGGGCTTCATGAATCGCATGGCGGAGCTCAAGTTCGAGAAAAGGGAGAACACGGCGTCGTGGGCCGTGGACCATCTGAAGTACATCACAAAACAGGAGCAGCCTCTGGACGCCATGGAGATCTACCTCCTTATGAACGACCGGAACATCCACTCGGAGCGTGTAACGCAGGATGTTCTTATCCTGACGGGCAAGGAGGATCACCTCATTCCATTCAAGATGCACGACATGCAGTTGAGGGCGCTGACGAACGCACGGTCAGTGACCGGGAGAGTGTTCACGAGGGCAGAGCACGCACAGAATCACTGCCAGACCGGCAACGTTGGTCTGGCGCTTGACGTAATGGCCGAGTGGGTCGCCACAGTGTCCGGAAGGGACTTGCACAGTTCCGACGGCCGCGGCGCCTGAGATCCGTTCATCCCTGGAAGGAAAGGGCCCCCGTATGCACGACCAGACAAGACTGGAAACACTGTTCGCGGACCACGGCTGCGCAGATTTCAAATGGGTCAAGCCGGAAGACATCGTCGTGTCCCAGTGGGTGCGGTTGAAATGTCTGTTCGGCTGCGCGCAGTATGGAAGGAACGCGTCCTGCCCTCCCAACGTTCCCTCGGTGCCGGAATGCCGGCAGCTCTTCGACGAGTATGCCACGGGCGTGATCTTCCGTTTCGAGAAAAGGCTGGACCGGCCGGAGGACCGTCACGCCTGGTCCAAGGGGGTGAACCAGCAGCTTCTGAGCCTCGAGCGCGCCGTGTTCCTCGCCGGGCACGGTAAGGCCTTCCTTCTGTTCATGGACAGCTGCTATCTCTGCGCTGACTGTGCCGGCGCCCGGGCCGAATGCAAGAACCCGAAGTCGGCCAGGCCCACTCCCGAGGCGATGGCGGTGGATGTTTTTGCGACTGTCGGGAAGTATGGTTACCCGATTGAGGTTCTGACAGACTACTCCCAGGCCATGAACCGCTACGCGTTCCTGCTGATTGAATAGACGCAGGAGCGCAGACGGGTCGTGCCTGATGACTCAGGTGCCTGGTTTCTCGACATTGACAAGGAGGTCGAGGCAAGATGACAACTACTAGTAGCGGGTACACAATCAGATGGCGATGGCTCAGATTCATGTACGTTTACACGATTGTTATCGCGGGCTTGATGGGCCTGGCGGAGATAGTCGCCCCTGCCCAGATGCAGTCGGCGCTGGGCATGCCGGAACAGGACCCGGCGGTTTTCGGCCTGGCCGCGAGCATGCTCCTGGCCTTCGGTCTCGTTGCCATTCTGGGGTTGAAAACCCCTCTGAAGTACTGCCCCATTCTCGTTGTTGAGCTTCTGTACAAACTGGTCTGGCTCTGCGCAGTTGTCCTGCCGCTCGCGCTGCGCGGGCAATTCCCGGCCTCGGCGGCGGTGCAAGTAGTGATCTTCGTCACGTTCATCATAGGTAATCTAATCGCCATTCCGTTCCGCTACATGTTCGGACGCGACGCCGCGCCTTCCGGCCCGGCAGTCGAAGTCGTCGATTGTCATTGACGATGTGGGGGATACGATGACCGCAAGCATTGTTCTGTTCACCATCGGGATTCTGTGCGCCCTGTGGGGTGTGGTGTCGTCTATCGTGATAACCAACGCCCTGCAGAAGCGCGGAGTCAAGGTCAACTGGCTTTTGCTGAAAGTTCTCATCATGAGGTACGTGGGGCAGTACAGGGACATCACCCTGAGCGAGACTGGCAGGGTTGGGCGCTGGTACTACTCATTTGTGGGGGCGATGAACATGGCGCTGCTGATGGCCGTCGTTGGGCTGATACTTAGAGCGCGGTAGGACGCCACACCGACGGGGACGATGACGTGAAACCGATTCTGTCCAGATGCGGATATCGCTGCGACCTCTGCCTGGCCTACAAACCAAACGTCGCTGGAAACCCGTCCAACCAGCAGAAACTGAGCGATGGATGGCACAAGTACTTCGGGTTTCGCCTTCCGGCGTCGGAAATCTGCTGCGACGGCTGCATGGCGGAGAATCAGAAACTGATCGACAAGTCCTGCCAGGTGAGGCCGTGCGTGATCCAGAAGAGACTGGCCAACTGCTCGGAATGTGGGCAGTACGTGTGCGACAAGCTGAAAGAGCGTCTGGTCGTGTACGAAGACGTGAGAAACAGGCTCGGCGCGGAAATCCCGGAAGAAGATCGCGCTTCTTTCATCCTGCCCTACGAAAACAGGCAGCGGCTGGACGCGCTGAGGGCCACCGGCAAGAAGGACCGAGACGTCTGAGGAGTAAGCTGAGCCATGCACTTTCGACTGGCGGTGGAGGACATCGAACCGTATCGCTGGGTCGCGTGGGTGATCGACCTCCCGGGTTGTTTCAGCCCCGCACGGACGGAGGCAGAGGCAATCTTGGGAGCGCCTGATTGCCTGGCCGCCTACTGTTCCTGGCTGAAGTCCCACGGCGGCTCGATGCCGGGCCCCGGCGGAGGACTCGAGACGCAGGTTGCCGAGACTTTCCGTTCGTTTCCCAGTCGCGAGCGGCCCGACTTCATCGTCAACGCCTTCTTCGAGGACGACCGGCGTCCCCTGTCCTACTGGGACGTGGAGGTCGCGCTCCGTCTTCTCGTGTGGACTCGCGAAGACTTGCTGGCCGCCTTACGCGGAACAACTGAAGAGCGTCTGAACGCTCCGCTTCCACGCGAAATAGGAGGTTCGGCGGCCGGCGTTCTCAGACACGTCGCGGGAGCGGAGAACTGGTACCTCTACCAGATGGGCCTGGCCGCCGGCCGTGGCCAGTTGGGCGAGGACCCGCTTTCAATGCTGGAAACAGTGAGGTCCGGCGCCAGGACCAGGCTGCCCGAACTGATGGGAGACGGTCGCGTGCTGAGAGGAGACGGCGGCGAGCTCTGGTCGGGCCGCAAGATGGTCCGTCGGATGTTGTGGCACGAACGCGCGCACACGGTGCACGTCGGGCGATTGCTGGCGCAGCCTGGAAGCGGTAGAATTGCCTGACTCGGTTTCGGGTGAGAACTGCTTGCGACCGAAAGAGGGGGGCGCATGGACAGCATACTCATAGGCAAGGGCGAGCAGCAGGTCCGCCTGCTTGCGAAGTACGGAAACCGTCACGGCATGGTGGCGGGCGCCACCGGCACCGGCAAGACAATCTCTCTGATGGTCGTGGCCGAGGGTTTTTCGCGCCTGGGCGTACCGGTATTCATGGCCGACGTAAAGGGTGACGTCGCCGGCCTCGCGCTGGCCGGTACGACAAACGACAAGATCCAGCAGCGCGTCGCGCAGATAGGCATCGAAGGCTTCACCCACGAGGCCGGCCCGGTTCTGTTCTGGGACCTGCAGGGCAAGCAGGGCCATCCGGTTCGCACGACTGTGAGCGAGATCGGACCCGGCCTTCTGGGCCGGATCCTGGAGCTCAACGACGTTCAGTCCGGGACGCTCGAGGTCGCCTTCAAGCTGGCGGACGACCAGGGCCTGCTGCTTCTGGACCTGGACGACTTCCGCGCGCTGCTCACGTTCGTGGCGGACAATCGCAAGGACGTCTCGACGCAGTACGGACTGGTCAGCACGTCGTCCGTGGCGGCCATTCAGCGTGCTCTCTTGTCCATCGAACGGGAAGGCGGGGACGCTTTGTTCGGCGAGCCGGCGCTGGAGCTCAGCGACTTGATGCGCACGGACACCAACGGTCGCGGTGTTATAAGCATCCTTTCCGCCGACCAGCTCATCCTGAGGCCGAGGCTCTACTCAAGCTTCCTGCTGTGGCTGTTGTCGGAGCTGTTCGAGAACCTGCCCGAGGTGGGCGACCTCGAAAAGCCCAAAATGGTGTTCGTGTTCGACGAGGCCCACCTGTTGTTTGACGACGCCGCGCCCGCGCTGCGGCAGCGAGTAGAACAGGTCGTCCGTATCATCCGGTCCAAGGGCGTGGGCGTGTATTTCTGTTCGCAGTTCCCGGATGACGTGCCCAACGAAATCCTCGGCCAGCTCGGGAATCGCATCCAGCACGCTCTGCGCGCGTACACGCCGCGCGACCAGAAGGCGGTCAGCACCGCGGCCGAGACTTTTGCGGTGAACCCCAGGATAAACGTGGCCGAGGTCATTTCTCAGCTGGGCGTCGGCGAGGCGCTGGTGTCCACGCTTCAGGAAAAGGGCGTACCGATGCCCGTGGACCGCACCATGATCTGCCCGCCGCGCTGTCGCATGGGAGCTATCACGCCCGAGGAGCGCGCAGGAGTGAGGTCGCGCAGCCCGGTCGGAGCCAAGTACGACACCGCCGTGAACCGTGAGTCGGCTTACGAGATCCTCACTCGCAGGAACGCTGCGTCGGAAGCACCGGCAGCGCCGCCCGCCCCGACCAGGACCGTCCCGCGAGACGCTCAGCCCCGTTCAGGCAGGACGGATGATGGCGGGCGTGCCGATGGCGGCGGACGTCTGGGCGACATGGTGTGGGGCACCAAACGCCGCCAGGGCATGGTGGAGACCCTGGCCAAACAGGCAGCGCGCACCGTGGGAAGCCAGGTCGGCCGCCAGATCCTCCGCGGAGTGCTGGGCGGCATCCTTGGCGGATCACGGCGCCGCTGAGTCTCGACGTCGATGACCGACCCTATCATGCAGGTTGTGAGTCGCGCATTGCGAGTGCTCCGTTACGTGTGGGCCTCACCCTATTCGTTGCTGGGGCTGCTGCTCTCGTTGCCCGCCTTCCTGTTCGGAGCGACCGCCCGCGTCAACGCCGGCACGCTGGAGGTCGCCGGCGGACGGTTTGGGTCGTGGCTGTCCCGTTTCCCGCGAGCGTTCAGGTTCAGCGCCGTTACCCTGGGACACGTCATACTGAGCGAGAGCCACGCCGTGCTGGCGTCCGTCAGCGCGCACGAACGCGTTCACGTGCGTCAGTACGAACGCTGGGGCATACTGTTTGGACCGTTGTATTGCGCCGCAAGCCTGCTGCAGCTCGCCCTCGGTCGCAGCCCTCACTTCTCGAACCGCTTCGAACGCCAGGCCTATTCGGCAGCTCACGCTTCTCCGTTGCCTCACACCAAACGTTGAGCCACGCGAAAACGTGAGTGTCCCCGGCCGTGTTATGGTGTACAGTTTTCGGGATGGTAACTCGAGTAGTCCCCTATGACTTTGGATTTGCTGAGGCATGCCGGGCCCTCATCGCGGCGCTGCCGGAATGGTTCGGCATTCCTGAATCGAACGCGGCGTATCTCCGCGACCTGGCGTTGTTTCCGTCGTGGGTAGCCTGCGTGGACGAGCAGCTAGTTGGCGCCGCTACCCTGGAGCAGCACCTCTCCGAGTCGTTCGAGGTGCACTTCATGGCGGTTCATCCCGCGCACCACCGCCGCGGCGTCGGCCGAGCCCTGCTCGACCGCCTGGAGTCCGAGGCGCGGGCTCGGGGCGCTCGCTGGCTCCACGTGAAAACGCTCGGGCCTTCGCATCCAGACGCTTATTACGCGCGCACGCGGGTTTTCTATCAGTCCGTGGGCTTTAGCCCGTTGTTCGAGAGCACCGCTTTCTGGGGGATCACCAATCCAGCGGTGGTGCTCGTCAAGGCTCTTTAGTCTTTCTTAAAACCCTGGGAGATGCCGGAGGGGCGTGTAGGCCTGGTAAGGAGGAATACTTGCGGAATCTCATCGCACTGACGGTCTTCGTGCTGGTCTTCTGCTCCTGCGCGTCGCGCGGGACGGCCGTGCGCGTCGAACAGAGGATACGCGCAGTCAAGAACGGACTCGTGGAATTCACGACACCGGCGGACATGTTCAGGGCGGACGCAACGAAGGGCGAAACCCTCATGACTGTGTCCGAACGGATGGAACACTACAAGGTGCCTGGCGTCAGCATTGCCGTGGTCGACGATTTTGCACCCGAATGGGCCAGAGCGTACGGCGTCCTGAGGACCGGTACTGATACTCCGGTTACTTCGAGCACTTACTTCCAGGCGGCGTCAACATCCAAGCTGGCGGCCGCCGCAATAGTGCTTCACTGCGTGGACAGCGGAACCCTCAGTCTGGATGAGGACGTAAACCACTACTTGAAATCGTGGCGCCTCCCCGAGAACGAATTCACCGGCCAGCAGAAGGTCACCCTGCGCCTGCTGTTGACTCATCAGGCCGGCCTGCCGGCCACCAATTTTCCGCAGCAGGATAACGCGGGTGACCCCACACTTGTCCAGGTGCTGAACGGGGAACCGCCGGCGATGAACAAGCCCGCCGTGGTGGAACGGGTCCCGGGCACGAAATGGGAGTACTCCAACATCGGGTACGTTGTCATCCAGCAAGTACTCGAGGACGTTTTGGGGAAGCCCTACGCACTTCTCGCGCAAGAGATCGTGTTCGAACCGCTGCGAATGAAGAACAGCACGTTCGTGTACCCGCTGGAACCGAAGCTCCGCGCCGGGGAGGCGATGCCCCACGACGCCGAAGGGATCCTCCGTCAGCCAGCGATGCCTCCCACGGCGTTGGCGCAGGGCGGCCTCATGACGGCTCCTTCCGACCTGGCGGCCTTCGCCGCCGAGCTGATGAGGGCATATGCGGGCTCGTCGAATCGCCTGCTGTCCAAGGAGGCGGCGCGTCTGATGTTCAGCAGGGTGGTCGACCTCGACCCGGCCATGTTCGGCGTGCCTTTGAGCCAGGGGCTCGGCCCTTTGCTGTACGGTGAGGGTGACCGCTTCTTGTTCACGCTTCCCGGAAGCAATTTTCCCGGCACGAATTGCTGGCTGCTCGGATATCCTGAAATCGGAAAAGGGGTTGTGGTCATGACCAACGGAGCCATGGGTGAGGTTCTGGCGATGGAGGTCATTTCTGCTTTCAACAGGGAATACGTCGCCGCGAACCCCGTAAACCAGTAGGAGGATTCAGATGAGAGTTCTGGCAGGTCTGTCAGTGTTGGTTCTCGCCCTCAGTATCGGCGCCGCCCAGCAGGAGAAGTCTCCCGAGTTCCCAAGGCTCACGGGTGCCTACCTTGGCCAGAAACCGCCGGGTACGACGGCGGAGGTGTTCGCCCCGGGAATAGTGTCCACCGGAGAGCATGAATTCTCGTGCTCCTTCACGCCCGACGGGAAGGAGTTCTACTTCACGAGAATGGATACCACACATAAATCTACTTTGATAATGGCGACAAGGTTGGAGGACGGACGCTGGACCAGACCCGAAGTTGTGCCTTTTGTCGAGAACACGCTGTCGTTCGAGCCGCGCGTCACGGTGGACGGGAAGCGCCTGTATTTCATGTGGGGCAAACCGGTTCCTGACCAGAAGGGCATGCCGATGAACATCTGGTACGTGGAGCGCCAGGGGAACACGTGGGGTGCTCCTCAGAACCCAGGTTCTCCTTTCAACCCGGCAAACACAATGTACGTTTCCACTACTCTTGACGGCACCGTGTACACTACCGACATTTCTGAAGGACCCGGCGCGGAATACATAGGCGTCGCGAGACTGGTCGACGGAACGTACCAGAAACTGGAGCTGCTCGGACCCCCCGTAAACGTCGGCGCGCGGGACATGTACCCGTTCATCGCTCCCGACGAGAGCTATCTGCTCTTCAATTCCAGGAGGCAGTCGGACGTGACGAGGAGCGGCATGTTCATTTCCTTCAGACAGAAGGACGGCACGTGGGGCGAACCCCTCGGAGTCGACGTCGGTCTCGAAACGGGGCTGCCTTTGGTCTCCCCGGATGGAAAGTTCCTCTTCTTCACCGCCGGGGAACGTGGTAAAAGCGATATCTACTGGGTTGACGCGAAAGTCCTCAAGAGGTCCAGGCTCGAGGCGGCGGCGAAGGCGGCTTCCAAGGCCGCGAGCAAGAAGAAGGCCGAGGCCGGGTCTGAGGCCGGGGGCGCGGCAAGATCCGAGGCCGCATCCAAGGTCGAAGCCATACCTGCGCCAAAACCCACGCAGGAACCGGCTGTCACGCAGACCATCACGGAAGGAGTCACTGAATTGAAAATCGAAGACCTGGTAGTCGGCACGGGGGCAGAGGCGAAGAACGGCGACAAAGTGCGCGTCCACTACACCGGCTGGCTGGTGGACGGTCTGAAGTTCGATTCGTCGCGCGACAGGAATAGGCCGTTTGACTTCGACCTCGGGGCGGGCATGGTCATACAAGGCTGGGACAAAGGCGTTCCGGGCATGAAGGTGGGCGGAAAGCGCAAGCTGACCATCCCGCCGGAGATGGGCTATGGCGAGCGTGGCGCCGGGAACGTAATCCCGCCCAACGCAGTCCTCGTATTCGAAGTGGAACTCCTCGACATCCTGGCCAAGGTACAGTAGCGGAGAACGGCATCCGTGGAATGGTTGTATTCGATTGGCAGTGTCGTCCTTGTGAGCCTGATCTCGCTCGTCGGAGTTGTCACGCTCTCCATGAGCGAGGCCAGGCTGAAGCGAATGGTGTTCGTTCTGGTGGGCCTGGCCACCGGCGCCCTTTTCGGCGACGCCTTCATTCATCTGCTTCCAGAGGCATTCGAGACGTTCGCAAGCAAGGTGACCGGGATGGCCTTCGTCCTGGTGGGGATATTCGTATTTTTCATCCTGGAGAAGTTCCTGCTTTGGAGACATGTGCACGTCGTGGGCTGCGAAGCGACAGTGCACCAGGTTGGCGTCATGAACCTGTTTGCGGACGGCCTGCACAACCTCATCGATGGGATGTTGATCGGGGCAAGTTACCTGGTCGACATCAAGATCGGGGTTGCCACGACGCTGGCTGTGGTGCTGCATGAGCTGCCGCAGGAAATCGGAGATTTCGGGATTCTCTTGCACGGTGGTTTCAGCAGGTCGCGCGCGCTTTGGTTCAACTTCCTGTCGGCGTCCCTCGCGATAATCGGCGCGGTCATTGCCATGCTGATCGGGACACGGGCGGCGAGTTTTTCATCGTACATGCTGCCAATTACGGCAGGCGGCTTCATCTACATCGCGGGGTCGGACCTGGTCCCGGAGCTCCGCAAGGAGTGCGACCCCGCCAGATCGTTGTTGCAGTTCCTTGCGCTCAGTGTGGGTGTGGGCCTGATGCTCCTGTTGCTATTGTTGGAATGAGTTGCCTGGCTGGAGGACATTGATGGACCGTGGTGCATATTTCCATTATCGCGGCGCCCGCGCGATGATCCTGCTCCAGGAAGAGGAAATGCTTCGTTTCGTCGCGACCTGGCGGAGGGCCAAGGCCTCGGGTACGAGGCTGCCCGAGACCGAAGACCCCGACTACGCGTCGTACGACGCGTTGCTGAGGCACGTGCTTGGCGCCTCCCGCGGGTATCTCGTCTGGAGCTGCGAGAAGCTTGGACTGCCGGACCCGGGCGCAGAACCGGCGCCGGACGTCGGAGTGATAGATTCGCGCTGCGACCAGTATTTGGCCCACGTACTGTCCAGCTGGCGGGACCCGCTCAGAAACGTTACCGAGGAGCGCTTCAACCGGCCGGAATACCCTTCCCGCTGGGGAGTGGTGTACTGCGTGGACGCGATGCTGGAACATGCGGTCATGCATCCCGTCCGCCATCGTTTTCAGCTGGAGGAACTGCTGGGAGAAAAGCCCTCCGGCAAGTGAGACCATGAACAGCAAACTCAGTAACCAACCTCAGCTCATCCGGGGACTCGGGCTGAAAGAGGCCATCACGGTCCTCATGGGTTCCATCATCGGCTCGGGGATATTCCTCACGCCGAGGGCCATCGCGCAGGCCACGCCGAGTCCCGGCGTCATCCTGCTGGTCTGGACCGTGTCCGGCGTACTCACGCTGTTCGGCGCCCTGGCCTACGCCGAGCTCGGGGCCATGATGCCCCGCTCCGGCGGCCAGTACGTGTACCTGAGAGAGGCCTTCGGCCCGCTCTGGGGCTTCCTGTTCGGATGGACGCTGTTTCTGGTCATCCAGACCGGTTCCATTGCGGCCGTGGCCGTTGCGTTCGCCGAGTACAGCGGCTACTTCGTTCCTCTGTCGCCTGGCCTGATGAAGGTTGTCGCGATTCTCTGCATCTTGCTGCTCACCGCGGTCAATTACGTCGGGGTGCGGCGGGGCGGGTGGATTCAGAACGTCTTCACCACGTTGAAAGTGGGCGCCATCGTCGCGCTGGTCGCCTGGGGGTTCGGGTCCGGAGGGGGGTCCTGGGCCAATTTCCAGCCCCTGTGGGGCGGAGTCAATCACGACGGACTGCTGCGCGCTTTCGGCGTAGCCATGGTGGCGGCGCTGTGGTCGTACGACGGATGGAACAACGTGGGTTTCGTCGCGGAGGAGATCAAGAACCCGCAGCGGAACCTTCCCCTGGCCCTGGCC
The DNA here is from genome assembly GCA_964570935.1 of uncultured bacterium. Lineage (GTDB taxonomy): Bacteria > Eisenbacteria > RBG-16-71-46 > JAFGJU01 > JAFGJU01 > JAFGJU01. Next base: position 60,129 of record CAZMZP010000015.1, on the reverse strand, counting down.
TTCGGCACGCTGGGGGTCATCCTGATCTACCTGTCGGCCAACCTCGTCTACATGTACACGCTGTCCGTCAGCCAGATCGCACAGTCTCAGCTGGTGGCGGCGGACGTGGCCAGGAAACTGGTCGGCCCGGCAGGCGGGCTGGCGATTTCCGCCGCAGTGCTGGTGTCCACGTTCGGCACGGTCAACGGTTTCGTCCTGGCCGGGCCGAGGGTGTACTACGCGATGGCCAAGGACCGGCTTTTCTTCAAGCGGATCGGTGAAATTCACGGCCGCTTCCACACCCCCGCGTTTTCCATAGTGCTTCAGGGGGTCTGGGCGGCGCTGCTCACTCTCACCGGAAGGTTCGAGCAGTTGTTCACCTACGTCATATTCGCTTCGTGGCTGTACTACGCGATGGCAGTGAGCGCGGTCATAGTCCTGCGACGGAAACACCCTTCCGCCCCGCGGCCTTACAAGACATGGGGCTATCCGGTTGTGCCGGTCCTGTTTGTGGCCATCGCGCTGTGGTTCGTGTACAACACACTGACGACCGACCCTCGCGACTCGCTGATGGGACTGTTCCTGGTGTTGCTGGGTCTCCCTGCCTACTTCTACTGGAAGCGCAGGAACGCGAGGTCGTCGACACCAGTGTAGGCCGCCGGCGCCGACTCGAAGGCACCGGGCCGACTGACCTCAGGAGGTGGTTGCGATGGCCGTACTAATCCGAGCCGCGTCTCCGGTGTGGAAGTTGATAATTATCTGCGCGTCGGCCCTGGGCGCGGTCCTGCTGGTGGGTGGGATTCTGCTTGCCGTGCTCTCCCGCTCGGCAGAGACCACGATCAAGCTCTTCGGTAGCGAGCTTTCTTCCACCAGCGTTGGCGTGGCGCTGGCGTTCATCGGGGCCGTGCTCGTCGCCGTCACGCTGGCCGGAGTGCTGTCCTCGCTGAACAAAGTGACCAGGGGCGAGAACGGAACTGACGAATCCGAGGCCAGGCACAGAGGCTGACGGCCTGGAAACGCCGCGGCCGGCGGCCCACCGGCTACGACACCCACAGCATGAACGAGGAAACAGCCTTGGTCATGGCAGCTCCAAGCGGACTGGCCGGGTTCCTCTCCGCCTCCGCCTACACCGACCCGGTTGACATCAAGAAACTCCGGTTCATCTACCGGGCGCTGGAGAGATATGCCCTTTCCAGCGGTAAGTGCTTCCGGGAGCTTGATGTTCTGGAGGTCGCTTGTGGAACGGGCGAGATCACGCTGCCTCTGGCGTCCTTGGGCTGCCGGGTGACGGCTTTCGACATCGACCGGAGGGCCGTGGACCACGTGCGGGCCCTGATCGAAGAAGGAAAGGTCCCGAACCTCACTGTCGCCGTCGCAGACGGCCGAACCTACGACGACGGCAGGACGTACGACGTCGTGGTGGCGTCAGAGGTGTTCGAGCACGTCCTGGAACCGGCGGCGCTGGCCGAGAGCATCATCAGGAGGATGAGACCAGGGTCGCACCTTGTGGTGACCACGCCCAACGGCCGCGGGCCATGGGAGCTCAAGAACCGGATGGACGTCCGGGCACGCTTGAGAAAGTGGAACGCACTCAGGCGCCTTCTGGGCAAGCCTCCATACGCAGTTTGCAGCGGCGCCGACCACTGCCAGTTCTACACGCGGAAGGGTCTGGTGAGCCTGTTCTCGGCGTACTCCTTGACGCTCGTCGACTTCGGCAAATCGGACTCGTTCCTGACTGTGTTTCGGCCGTTGAGAAGAAGCCGCCTGCTGCAGCACGCCGACACGAGGCTCGCCGACACCCTGCCCTACTGGCTTGCGAGCGGGTGGTATTTCGTGTTCGAGAGGAGCCGGACATGAGTCCGGATGACACCAGCATCGTGGTCCGCGAGGCCACCGGCGGAGACGTCCACAGTATCACCCGCCTGATAACGGAGCTCGCCGCCGCCGGCGGCGAGACGAGCCCCGTCACTGAAGCCTACGTCGAGGACTATCTCGGGACCCCCGGAAACAGAGTGCTCCTGGCTGAGTCGCTCGGAGAGGTAGTGGGACTCCTCAGCTATTCCGTCAGACGCGACCTCTACCACGCCGGGAACTCCTGTTTGATCGAGGAAGTAGTCGTGCGGGAAGACGCGCGTGGGCGCGGCCAGGTTCTATCGAAGACACGGCCTGACCGACGAAGCGGTGTTTCTGGAGAAGCACTTCGGAAAGCCGGAGTGAAGGAGTCGGAACTCTGACCGGGGCGGACTAGTAAGGCGTACGGCCGAAGAACCTGTCACAGCTCCCGCAGCGCCACGATGACAGGCAGGCGCGCGGCACGCACCGCGGGCGGCAGCCCGCCGATGATCCCCATCAGCAGAGAAAACACGAGACCGCCGGCAACGATCCCCGGGGTGACCCGGAAGGAGAAGGCCAGGTAGGAGAAGCTGGACCAGTTCATCGTGCCGGTCGTGAAGCCGTTGAACGGAGGGGCCGCGAGGCAGCCTACCGCGCCGCCGATGAGCGCGATTATCGCCGACTCGGCCAGGAACGAAACCACGATGCTCCCGGGGCCGAACCCGAGCGCCTTCAGAGTGCCTATCTCCGAGGAGCGCGCGGCCACCGCCGAGTACATCGTGTTCAGAGCCGCGAAAATGGCCCCGACGGCCATGACGGCAGCCACCAAGAAGCCGAGCACGCTGATGACGGAGGCGATCATGCGCGACTGCGCGGCGTACCATTCAGTCTCGCGGAAAACGTCGACGGTCAGGCGCGGGTCGGCGGTCAGGCCGTCCTTGAATTTGGTGAAACTTTGGGGAGAGTCAAGACGCACAGTCACCGACTGGAACACGTTTTCTGGACGTTTGTAAACTTGGTTGAGCACAGTGGCGTCACACCAGAGCTCCGAGTCGAAGGAGCTTCCGCCGGCATCGAATACCCCGACCACCGTCCACCGGCCGCCGCCGAACTCGACTGTGGAGCCCAGATTCAATCCCCCGTAGGTAGCCGGAACGTTCCTGCCTACTACCAGCTCAGTGAGTCCACTCTGAAAGAACCGCCCTTGGACAATCCGGACGTCGGGCCGCACGGACATGACTAACGGAGACGCTCCACGTATCTGCACGTTGGCGTCCGACCCGGACGAGGCCAGCGGGAAGGCCCCTATGACTACCACTTCCGCGCTCACGAGCGGGTCGCCCGACGGCGAACGGCCCACGCCGGGCGCGTCAGCGATAACACGCGTCTGGTCCAGCAGTATGGCACTCATCATCTCGGCTTCGGCACCGCCGCGGATGACAATCGCGTTCTGAGGCGACCCGGACGAGACGAGGGTGGCCCTGAACCCCTGCGCCATGGCCAGCATCACGATGAACACGGCTACAGTGCCTGCGATGCTTAGCACCGCCACCAGTGTGGAAGTCCAGCGTTTGATGACGCTTCGGAAGTTGTATTCAACGGGTATGGCCATGCTCACACCCTCCTCAATGCGTCGACGATCTTGAGCCGCATGGCTCCGACGGCGGGGACGATCCCCGCTGCCGCCCCGGACGCCAGCGCCAGTCCGAACCCGGTTGCCATCGACGCTCCGGACAGGTAGAAGAACGAGAGCATTCCGCCCGTCGGATCACCGCCGAGAGTGAACAGCTTGGCCAGGACGAGCCCCATCCCGCCTCCGACTGCCGCGACGACGAGCGCTTCGCCCAAAACGAGGGAGAGTATGGCCACATCGCTGAAGCCCACCGTCTTCATGACGGCAATCTCGTTGGTGCGCTCTCGCACCGATGTCGCTATTGCGTTCCCCGTCACCAGCAGCAGCGTGAAGAAGACCACGCTTCCTATGGACAGAATCAACAGCCGGATGTTGCCGATCTGGTTGGCAAAGCCCGTAGCGAATGCCCTCTCGGTTTCGGTCTTGGTCTCGAACGGAGAGTTGCGGAAGCGGTCATCGATGGCCGCTGCGACGCCGACTGCGTTCGCCGGGTCGTCAACCTTAACCACATACCACCCGACAGTCCCCTTGAAAAACGGCCGCTGTTCCTCCAGGTATGCATACTGGAACCATAGCTCGGGGGTCTCCATCTCCCCGCGCTCGACTTCGTAAACACCGCGCACGTTGAGTTCCCAGTCTCCTTCCCAGATGGTGCCCTCGAGCGGGATTCTGTCGCCCACCTTGAACCCAAACCGGTCAGCCAGCGGCGGGCTGATGATGCAAGCCTGCCTGTCGGCCCGGAAGGCAGCCAGTGCCTCTTCCGACAGTCTGTACTCGGAGTACACACGCGGGTAGGATTCCGCGTCAACAGCGTAGTTGGGAAAGAAGTTCTTCATGTCTTGGTAGTAACCGCCGAACCACGTGGCGAAAGTTATGTCCGCGACGTGGGGGATACGCTGAATCTGTTCCTTGTACGCAATTGGAAGCGGCATGATGAGCGACACCCTATTAATGACCACCACCCTGTCAACGCCGGCAAAGTCGACTCCGCCGCTGAGCGCCACCTTGATGGTCATCAGGAGCCCGTACAGGAACAGGGCCACCAGGAAGGACCCTATTGTGAGTAGGGTGCGCAGCTTCTTCCGCTTGAGGTTGACTAGGATGAGATGGAGAAATCTCACTGCGCGGTCTCTCCTGGTTTGCACGCAAACTCACCCTCTGCAGTGCATTCGAGCAGCATGCCCTTGTCCAGGTGGAGCACGGTGTCGGCGCGCTTGGCGGCAACTGGGTCGTGAGTGACCAGGAACACCGTCTTGCCGTACTCCTTGGAAAGCCGGCTTATGATATCCAGTATTTCGTCGCCAGAAGCGCGGTCTAGATCTCCGGTGGGTTCGTCGCAGAGCAGTATCTTGGGGTCGGCCACTATCGCGCGCGCTATTGCGGCGCGCTGCTCCTGGCCTCCTGAAAGCTGGCGCGGATAATGGTGCGCCCTGTCGCTGAGGCCGACCAGCTCCAGTGCGGCCTCGACGTGGTTCCGGCGCTCGGCCTTGGAGAGTCCTGTCAGCAGCAGCGGAAGCTGCACGTTCTGGAATGCCGTCAGCACGGGGATGAGGTTATACATCTGGAAGATGAACCCGATGTGCCGAGCCCGCCACGCTGCCAGTTTCCTGCCGGAGAGCGAGCTGATCTCGTCTCCGCCTATGCGGACCGTCCCCGCCGATGGCGTGTCCAGGCCGCCTATAAGATTCAGGAGGGTGGTCTTACCTGAGCCGGAAGGCCCCATGAACGCTATGAACTCGCCACCGTCGACGTCCAGGTTGAGACCCCGCAGAATGTCGATTTCCTGCCCTCCGCGGTAGTACTTCTTGTCGAGGTTTCTGATCTCGACGACCGCACCGCCGCCCTTTCCATCTACCCTGACCATGATGATCTCCTTAATGGGCTTGATTATTTCTGAACGTACACACGCGCACCTTCGCGGAGCTCGCCCTGCGATGAAGTGACCACCTGCTCGCCGCGGCGGAGTCCCGCCAGAATCTCCACGTCCGGCCCGCGCTCGCGGCCCGCGCGCACGGAGCGGCGTTCTACACGCCCGTCCTTGACGACAAACGAGAACACCTGCTCCCCGTCGCGGCGCACGGCATCGCGCGGAACCAACGTCAGCGGTGCGTCGGCCGAGTCCTCCGCCTCCTCCAGGAAGGACACCTTGACTCCCATGTCGGGCAGAATGCGCGGGTCCAGTGTGTCGAAGGATATCCGGACCTTGACGGTCGCCCTCTGCCGGTCGGCGGTGGGGATGACTGCTCTGACTCTACAGGGCATTCCCCAGTCGGGGTAAGCGTCCAGCACGGCTTCGGCTCCCTGACCGGGTGTGACGCGGGCTATGTACGATTCGTTGACATCGACTTCGATCTCGAGCGAGGACATATCCACGATGGTGGCGATACCGGTGCGCGTGTAGCCGCCTCCGGCCGATACCGGGGAGACCATCTCGCCCGGCTGGGCGTCCTTGGAAACCACCACGCCCGCGAATGGAGCGCGCACGATGCAGTTCTCCACGTTCTGTCTGGCCATTTCCACCGCGGCCTCGGCGGCCTTGATGCTCTTCCTGGCGAGCGTGGCCTGAGCCTCGTTACTCGCCACCGCGGCCTCGGCGTTTTCGAGGTTCTCCTTGCTGACAAGCTCCCGGGCGCGAAGCTCTCTGGCCCGCTCCAGAGCACGCCGCCCGCTGGCCAGCCTCACCTCGACGTCCTCAAGCGTGGCCACGGCCACGGCCAGCTCGGCCTCCGCGGCCTGGTAGGCGGCCGTCGCTTCGATGTCTTCCAACCGGGCCAGCACCTGCCCGGCTTCGACCTGCATGCCCTCGTCTATGAGGACCCGTGTAATCTTCCCTGTGATCTTGGAGGCGACCGTCGCCATCCGCCGCGGGGTGACGTAGCCGCTCGCGTTCAGGACGGCGGTCTGCGCCGCCCCCGCCTCCCGCACGGAGGTGACGCGCACTTCGACTGTGCGGCGGCCGGCGAGAAGCCACAGCACCGCAACCAGAACGACGACTGCAATCGCGACTAGAACTACGATTAGCCGTCGTCTTTTGGGCGCCGGGCGTTCCCGCGCAGCGGGGTCTATGCTGAGTTTGGAGAGGTCTCTGTTTATACCCAAAGTGTTAGAATGATACACTGCGCCGCCCGGCAGGACAACGGCAAAAACCGCCGAACGACGTTCCGACGCGGATTCGCCAATACACATTATTGTTGTGACTTCCGTTGTAGTAGTATTAGCCGAGCCTGCGGCCGGCGGCGGTCTCCAGAGGGCGGCGCTTGCGGCGGGAAGCATCGTCCAGCAATGACCGGCGCCGGCGTTGCGGCCGACCGGACTCACCCACGCGAGGAGCAAGACCGATGAAGATCGCCACAATCCTGGGGAGCCCCAGAAGAAAGGGCAACACGGCTAATGTACTGAGCCGCTTTGAAGCGCTCGTCGCCCCGAAGCACGAGGTGGACCGGATCGACATCGCGTCGCACATGGTGAACGGCTGCCTGGGCTGCGGCAAGTGCCGTGAGAAGTATGACGAGCCCGGATGCGTTCAGAAGGACGACGCGCTGGCCATTTTCGAGCGCATGATGAAGGCTGACGCTCTGGTATACGCGTCCCCGCTATACTGCTGGGACTTCTCCGCTCAGATGAAGGCGTTAATCGACCGCCACTTCTGTCTCGTGAAGGGCTACGGCACTCCAGACTACAAGTCCCTGCTGGACGGGAAGCGCGTGGCACTCCTGGTCACGTGCGACGGACCGATAGAGGAGAACGCCGACGTGATACAGGTGGTTTTTGACAGGGTGAGCGATTACAGCAAGTGTGAGACAGTAGGCAAGTACATCGTGCCCTCTTGTGCGGCCCCCGGCGTTATCGACTCGGCGGGCGGCCAGGTCGCGAGAAGGATGGCCGCGGATATCGCCGGACGGTGAGCGCGGCGGAGGACCCAAGGAAATGCCCGGAAAACTGCGCTCGGTCCAGGTGAACCGCGCGCCGGTGCTCACACTCTGGGCAACAGTGGTGGCGGAGCGTATGGGCTACAGCCGCGGGACGGCACTCACACTGGGAAAGGCCGTTGCCGGGCTGAACGCGCAGTCAAAGGGGCGCCGCCTGGGTCTGTTCGAAGAACCCGAGCCGGGCGCAAAGAAGACACCCGCGAGGGCGCTGCCTTCCGCGCGTCGGGTGCCGCTGCTGGGTCGTTCTGTCCCCGTGGTGGACACCCCGCAGGGGCTGCGCGCGGTGGCGAACGACCGTGGCCTTCAACCGGACGGAGTGGAGCGTTACCTGGGACAGAAGTTCGGGGAGGCCCTGGAAGACGTGCGCGGGGCGATGCGGGACCTGGCTCGTTCTTATCCTCCAGCCGCGCTGGCCGAAAAGGCCTATTCAATGTACGAGAAGTTCCGGCCGCTGATTCCGGAGGGGAAAAAGGGCTGGGGTGCCTCCGGTACGTTGGACCTTGAACTCATCCGCTCTCTCGCGCGCCGCCCGACAGCGAAATGAGCCGACAACACGACAAGGGGAAATACACATGAACATGAATTCGTGGCGTGGCAGTTTCTTCTGGGGCCTCACATTGTTGCTACTTGCGGTCGTGACCGTGACGGCGTGTTCGAAGCCACCCGATCCCGAAACGCAGATAGCGAACATGATCTCGGCCCACAACAGGCATGATGCAACAGGCAAGCTGGCTCTCTTCACCGACGACGCGTCCCTCGTCGTGGGGGGCCAGACTCCCATCACCGGCAAGATGGCCCTCCGCGGCCTGTTCGAGGCCGATTCGGTCATGAACTCAGAGTTGGTGTACGCCGGTCTAGTGGTCCGCGGCGACACGGTGCTCGTCAACTCGGTCGTCGAGCGCAACGACCTGCTGCGCCTGCTCGGCGTCCCGGAGGTACACTACCTGCCGGGCACGCGCGTCGTGTTCGCCAACGGCCTGGTCCAGAGGATAGAGACCAGCAAGCTGGATCAGAGAGAATGGCGTGCGATGAGAGATGGTTTCGCAGCCCTCATGAATTGGGTGCAGACTAGCCACCCGGAACTGTTGAGGGAAATCGCCTCGGGCCGGCTGTCCGGCAACAACGCGACGGCGGCCAGGGGCTGGCTGGAGCTGGCCGCGGAGTGGCGCGAATCAGAGGCCGCCAGGGGGAATTGAACCCGGCCGGGTGGTCATTCAGTATGGAGATAAGGGAATTCAGGGAATCGGACGAGGAGGCCGTGGTCAGCCTCTGGAAGGAATGCGGGCTTGTGGTGCCGTGGAACGATCCGCACCGTGACGTCCTCAGGAAGTTGAAGCTTCAACGAGACCTGTTTCTCGTCGGCTGTCGAGACGGCAGGATTGTGGCCACCGTCATGTCGGGTTACGAGGGACACAGAGGCTGGATAAACTACCTGGCAGTGAGCGCGGAATGCCGGGGTCTGGGCCTGGGCCGCGGGATGATGGACGCGGCCGAGGCGCGCCTGAGGGCGCTGGGTTGTCCCAAGATCAACCTCCAGGTCCGCTCTGGCAACGCCGAAGCCATAGGGTTCTACGAGAGAATCGGATACAAGCGGGACGACGTCGTGTGTTTCGGGAGACGGCTGGAGAGCGACGAGTGAGTGCGGCGCCGCGGCCGTGACGTGTCGGCGCGGCCGGACTCAAACCGGGGGTGAACATGAAACGCAGGGAGTTCTTGCAGATGGCCGCGGGCAGCGGCTCAACGCTGGCGCTGCTGGGAATGGCTCCCGCCGCGGTGTCGGGCCCACGGGAAGACGCGGGCTCGAAGGCCGCGCCCTGGGCCGCCGCGCTGGAGGAAGCGACCATATCCGACCTTCAGGCAGGCATGAAGTCCGACGCCTTTACTGCCGTCTCTCTCGCGGAAGCGTACCTGGCGCGAATCAAGGAAATCGACAAGAGCGGTCCGGCGCTTAACTCCGTGATCGAGCTCAACCCCGACGCGCTCGTCATCGCCGGAAACCTCGACCGTGAGCGCATGGACGGCGTGTTCCTGGGTCCCCTGCACGGCATCCCGGTGCTCATCAAGGACAACATAGACACCGCGGACAGAATGACCACGACCGCCGGCTCGCTAGCGTTGAACGGTTCCGTCGCCGCCAGAGATTCGTTCGTGGCGGACAGGTTGCGCCGCGCCGGAGCCGTGATACTGGGCAAGACAAACCTCAGCGAATGGGCCAACTTCCGCTCTACCCGCTCGACCAGCGGCTGGAGCGCGCGCGGAGGGCAAACCAGGAACCCTTACGTGTTGGACCGCAACCCTTGCGGCTCCAGCTCCGGGTCGGGAGTGGCCGTGTCGGCTAACCTCTGCGCAGCCGCGATAGGCACCGAGACCGACGGCTCCATCGTCTGCCCCGCCTCGACGTGCGGGCTCGTCGGCGTCAAGCCGACTGTCGGCCTGGTCGGCCGCTCCGGTATCATTCCCATCTCGCACAGGCAGGACACCGCCGGCCCGATGACGCGAACGGTGACCGACGCCGCCGTACTGCTTGGCGCCCTGACCGGGATGGACGAGCGGGACGAAGCGACCGGGGCCGCCGCGGGAAAATCCCACGCCGACTACACCGTGTTCCTGGACGCGGCCGGGATGAAGGGGGCGCGCATCGGAGTGGCCAGGGGCATGTTCGGCTTCCACGACCAGGTGGACGGACTGATGGAGGAAGCGATCAAGGTGATGAAGGACCTCGGCGCGATTGTCGTCGACCCCGCCGACGTCGAGACCAACGATAAGTACGAGGACGCCGACTTCGAGGCGCTCCTGTTCGAATTCAAGGCCGGCCTCAACAAGTACCTGGGCGCGCTAGGCCCAAAAGCCGTGGTGCATTCCTTGTCGGAATTGATCGCTTTCAACGAGGCCAACAAAGAGAAGGAGATGCCCCATTTCGGCCAGGAGCTCTTCCTCATGGCGGAGAAGAAAGGCGACCTCACGAGCGAAGAGTACCTGAAGGCCGTCGAGAAGGTGAACCGGCTCTCCCGCGACGAGGGCATCGACGCCACGCTGAGCAGGCACAACGTCGACGTCCTCGTGGCGCCGACCGACGGACCCGCCTGGCTGACGGACTGGGTCACCGGCGACCACTACCTGGGCGGCAGCTCTTCCCCCGCGGCCAGGGCCGGCTATCCCAACATCACGGTGCCGGCCGGGTTCGTGAGCGGCCTGCCCATAGGCATCTCGTTTTTCTCGCGCGCGTTCGCGGAGCCGATTCTTATAAGGCTGGCCTACGCTTTCGAGCAGGCGACCAAACATCGCCGGCCGCCCGGGTTTCTGTCCCACGCGAGTTTCGGCTGAAACGGCCGGACATCGCGCGGCTGACCCCGAGGGGTCTCACTCAATTGTTTCCGGCCCGGCGGCCAGTATCCGGGCGGCCAGGAAAGAGGACGTATGAAAACAACGCGCATGGCCAGATTGGCCTTCCGGCAGCTTCTCTACGTTTTGGCGGTGATTGCGGCGAAATTAGTCGTGCACCGTCTGGGGTGGGAAATTATCCCCTTGAACGCCATATTCTCTGCGCTGATCGGAGCGACCGTGTTCCTGATGGGTTTCTTGATAAGCGGCGTCATGAGCGACTACAAGGAGAGCGAGAAGATCCCCGGCGACATAGCGTGCGCGTCCCTGGCCATCGCGGACGAGGTGAGTTTCATAGCCGGCAAGATGAGCGACAACAATTTCCTGAGGTCTCGCCTCACAAACATCTACGAGCTGACACTGGCAATAAGAAGATGGTTCTACAGGGAAATCGGGACGGCCGAGCTCATGTTGAGGATCGAGAATCTGTCGCAAGAATTCGTGCTGTTGGAAAGGCACGCACAGCCCAACTATATCGCCCGCCTGAAGCAGGAGCAGAGCACCTTGAGAAGACTGATCGTGCGCGTGCACGTAATCCGGGAGACTGAGTTTGCGCTCTCCGGCTATTTTCTGGCGTCTACCTCGACCGTCTTGTTGCTCGCCGGAATGGTGTTTCTCGAGATTGAGCCTTTCTACGAGTCGCTGTTTTTCGTCGGCCTTGTGGCATATCTGCTCCTGTTCCTTTTGAGATTGATTGGAGACCTGGACAACCCGTTCGGATACTACGACAGAGATTCGTTCGAGGACGTTTCGTTGAAACCAATCGTTGATGCCGTGGCCCGACTAAAGGAGAGAATCGATGAGCTGCCGAAGTCTCCGGCGCCGGGTTGTCAGTATTAGTGAGCCGGGCCGGACGGGTGAACTACGGTTGCCGCGCTTGCTGGCAGAAACAAGATGTGCCCCTGCCGGTTGAGAGCGGGGGCGGAGAAGAAGGGCCGCGGAGGACGCATGACGGTTGACATAGATACTCTTCCCAGGGCTCACGTCTGCTTTCTGCCCACCCCCTTGACGGAGTTGAGGCGGCTCAGCAGTGTCCTGGGTGGTCCCACGATCCTGATGAAGCGCGACGACATGACCGGCGTGGCCCTGGGCGGCAACAAGACGAGGAAGCTGGAGTTTCTGCTGGGTGATGCCGCGGCCCAGGGCTGTGACACCGTGATAACCGGCGGAGCGATGCAGTCGAATCACTGCCGGCAGACGGCCGGGGCAGCCGCGATGGTGGGCCTGGAATGCCATCTGGCTCTGGGTGGAGAACGGCCGGACACGGTCGAAGGCAATTTGCTTCTGGACCACCTGTTCGGCGCGAAGATCCACTGGTGCGGCGAGCAGAAGAAAGGCGAACGCATTCCGGAGATAGCGGAGAAGCTCCGCTCCGAGGGCCGGAGGCCCTACGTCATACCGTTCGGCGGGTCTAACGCCACCGGGGCCATGGGGTTTGTAGCGGCGGTGCGCGAGCTCGGGGAGCAGCTCCGGGCGCAGAACGGGAAGATAGATTGCCTGATCATCCCTTCGGCTTCCGGAGGGACTCACGCGGGCATCACGGTGGGCGCCGACGTGTTCGGACTCTCGACCAGGATATTGGGAATCGCGATCGACCGCGCCGCCCCGGGTGAGCCCGCGTACGAAGCCGAGCTGGCGGCGCTCGCGAATCTCGTGGCGGAGAAGCTGGGGACGCGCGCCGCGTATTCGCCCGACTCGTTCGAAATGAGATACGACTACTTCGGGGCCGGATACGCTGCCGTCGGCGACCTGGAACGCGAGGCGATCCGGCTTGGGGCAAGTCTTGAGGGTGTACTGATGGACCCGGTCTACTCTGGCAGAGCCCTGGGCGGGATGATCGACATGATACGAAACAAGGAGTTGTCGGCGGGACAAACGGTGCTGTTCTGGCACACCGGAGGGACTCCCGCGCTGTTCGAGCTTGCCGGAGACGTTCTCGCCGAAAAGGAGGAGACAAGATGAGCGACAACGGAAAGCGCATTCACGTGAGGTCGGACTGCGGGGCTGCAATGGCTCCGCTCTGGATAATAGGCTGGCTGTTCACAATCGGGTTCCTGGGCCTGCCCTTCTTCTGGAAGGGCGTGCTCGCTTTGATCCTGTGGCCGTATTACCTGGGAGTGTTCTTCAGATGAAATTAGCCTTCACCTCAATACTGATGACCTCGCTGGTCTCGATGCTTGCGTCCTGCTCGAACACCCGCTCCGTCAACCCGGAGGCCGAGACTGCCGAGGTCAGCAAGGTCATACACGCGTCGATCGAGTGGGCCATCGACAAGGACAGGGACCTGCTGCTGAGCTCCGTGGCCCAGGATTCCACGTTTTTCATCTTTCATCCGGACTCGGCGAGCACTATCGTGGGATTCGACGCCTTCCAGGATCTCGTGGACAATTTCTTCATGAACAAGGACTTCAGGGCCACCGGTTCCGAAATCAAGGACCTGAAGATCCATCTGTCGCGCGGCGGGGACGTCGCGTGGTTCTCGGCTCTCCTGGACGACTTCGGTGAATGGCGCGGCAAGCCCACGGCCTGGGTGGACTGCCGCTGGACCGGAGTCCTGGAGAAGCGCGAAGGCAAGTGGGTCATCGTGCAGATGCACTTTTCGTTCGCCAAGTAGGCGTACGGAGGCAGGCGCACAGAGCGTTCAAGGCTGGAGGTAAAGCATGATTTGGGTAGTCCTCATCGTCCTCGTGGTTCTGTTCTTTGTGTTCATGGGGCTTTACAACTCACTGGTCCGGCTCAGGAAACGCTGCGACAACGGCTGGGCGCAGATCGACGTTCAGCTCAAGCGGCGGTACGACCTGATCCCCAACCTGGTGGAGACGGCCAAGGGGTACTTGAAGCACGAGCGCGAGGTGCTGGAGAACGTCACCAAGGCCCGGCAGCAGGCTATTGACGCGTCCGGCGTGAAGGACCAGGCCAGGGCCGAGAACATGCTGACGAGCACGCTGCGGTCTCTGTTCGCGGTGGCCGAAAACTATCCCGACCTGAAGGCCAACCAGAACATGCTGGCGCTCCACGAGGAGCTCACTTCGACCGAGAATAAGATCTCGTTCGCCCGCCAGCACTATAATGATTGTGTGATGGCGTACAACACCTCCACCGAGACCGTGCCGTCGAACCTCATGGCGAGCATGTTCGGATTCAAGCCTCGGGAGTTCTTCGAGCTCGAGGACGTGGGCCAGAAGGAGGCGCCCAAGGTCAGCTTCACCTGAGAGGTGGGTGGCGGTTCGGAGAAGTGCTCGTTGCCGATGGGCACGTCTTGCTGCGGGTGGAGGTTGCACGACTGTGACGCGTTCTGAGGACAAGCCATGTATGAAGAGATAGCCACAAACCGGCGGAATTCGTTCATGCTGGTCGTGTTGGTCACGGCAGTGCTCGTCTTCCTGGGCTACCTGGTGGGCCAATACTGGGGCAACGGCTACGTGGGGATCCTCCTGGCCTCGGTGATCGCGCTCGTCTCAGGCCTTTCGGCATACTACGGCGGCGACAGGGCCGTGCTGACCATGAGCAAGGCGAGAAGGATCCAGAAGAAGGACTACCCGCAGCTTTTCAACGTCATGGAGGAGCTGTCGATAGCGGCCGGCCTTCCGATGCCGGCCGTCTACGTCATCGACGACACCGCCCCAAATGCGTTCGCCACTGGCAGGGACCCCGAGCACGCGTCTGTTGCGATCACGACCGGCCTCCTGCAGAAGCTGAACCGGGAAGAGCTGCAGGGCGTCATGGCGCACGAGATGTCTCACATCGGCAACCGTGACATTCTGTTCGCGACCATGGTGGGAGTCCTGGTGGGTTCCGTTGCTCTGGTGAGCGACTTCTTCTTCCGCGGCCCGTTCTTCGGCCGCGGCAGCAGGAAGAGCAGCGGGGCCGGCGGAGGGGCCGGCGGATTCATCTTGCTGTTGATCGCCTTCGCGTGCGGGGTCCTCGCGCCCATCGCCACGAAGCTTCTCCAGCTGGCGATCTCACGTGAGCGCGAGTACCTGGCGGACGCGTCCGCGACACTGCTCACGCGCTATCCGGAGGGCCTGGCGTCGGCGCTGGAGAAAATCTCCGGCGACCGGGAGGTTCTGGAAGTGGCCAACCGTGCCACCCAGCATCTCTATATCATCAACCCGATAAGGCCGTTCGAGAAGCGCGCCAGCTCTCTTTTCAGCACACACCCGCCGGTGGAGCACCGCATCGCGCGCCTGCGGCTGATGTGAGGTTCAAAAACGGGGGCGCGGGGTGACGGCCGGGCTGTAGCCCACGCGGACCTTGCCCCATACATGGAACCGACGTTCTTGTACAACCTCGCACTGAGTTTCGCCGTCGGCAGCGCGTGGATCACGCTGACCACGGTGATCGCTGACAGGTTTGGCAGCAAGGTCGGCGGACTTCTGGGCGGCTTCCCTGCCACGGTTTTCGTCGCACTGTTGTTCATAGGCATCACTCAGACGCCGTACGCGGCGTCCGAGGCCACAACCGTCGTGCCCGTCGCCCAGGGATTGAACGGGCTGTTCATAATAGCTTACGCGCTGTTGGTCAAGAGGGGTCTGGCGTGGGGACTGGCGGGAGGGCTGCTCGTCTGGTTCGTCCTGGCAGGCGTTCTGGCCGCCGCCGACCTGCGGCTGTTCTGGGCTTCCGTCGCCGGCTGGGCGGTCCTCGTGGCCGCCTGTTACACGATCGTCTGGAAGCTGCTGAAGATCGACTCCCGGGGGCCGCAGGCCATTCAGTACACGCTCTCGCGAGTAGCGTTCCGGGCCGTGCTCGGCGGGAGCGCGATAGCGTTCGCGGTTCTGATGGGCAGGCTGGGAGGCCCGACCTTCGGAGGCCTGTTTGCCACATTTCCGGCAATGTTCATCTCTACACTTGTCATCACGTACCGCACCGGAGGCTCGGCGTTTTCCCGCGCGGTGGCGAAGGCGCTGATGGTGAGCGGGATGATAAATGTTGCTCTTTACGCGATGGCAGTGAGATATTTGTACGTCAGCCTGGGTCTTGCCCACGGGACCGTTCTTGCCCTTGCCTTTTCGTGTGGCACTGTGTACCTGACGCACGTCCTGATATTGAATAGAATCTCCTAATCGACGAAGTCCCGGGAGGTGTCACGTGTTCTGTCCAAACTGCAAGGCCGAATACAGGCAAGGAATCCACAGGTGTCCGGATTGCGATGTGACCCTGGTGCAAGAACTGCCGCCGGAGCCCGAGCCGGAGTGGGTGGAGTTCGAGGAGGTGCTCTCGACCTACAACCTGGCCGACATCGCCCTCATCAAGAGCATATTGGAGGATGCGGGCATGAAGTATTTCTTCCAGAACGAGAACTTCGTGCACCTGTCACCGCTGGCGCTTCCCGCCAGGCTCATGGTTCCCAAGAACCAGACCGCAAAGACCCTCGACCTCCTCAAAGACGTTGAGCTCAATTTCATGGCAATCAGCCAGACGGGAGCCGGACGACAGGCCGAGGAAGAGGAAGAGGAATACGACGAGGAGGACGAGTGATGCTGCCACCGGTCATAAAGCTGGGAATCAGCCGCTGTCTTCTGGGCGAGAACGTGCGGTACGACGGCGGCCACAAGCTGGACAGGTACCTGCGCGACACCCTGGGGAAGCATGTCCGGTGGGTGCCGGTCTGTCCCGAAGTTGAATGCGGCCTGGGCGTGCCCAGAGAGGCGATGCGCCTGGTCGGCACGCAGGAAAAGCACCGCCTGCTCACGGTGAGATCTCGCGTCGACCACACCCCCAAGATGAGCGCGTGGATCGAAACCGTGATGCCTGGACTCGAGAAAGAGGAGCTCTCTGGTTTTGTGTTCAAGACCCGCTCCCCGAGCTCGGCGATGCGTGACGCCAGGATCTACGCGGAATCCGGCCAGTCTTCTTCCAGGGGACAGGGCGTGTTCGCCGCCGAATTCATGCGGCGCCTCCCGCTGGTTCCCGTCGAGGACGAGGGCCGGTTGAACGATGAGTCGCTCAGAGAGAACTTCGTGGAGCGCGTCTTCACCTACGCCAGATGGCAGGACTTCGTGAGACAGGGCGCCTCGGCCAGGGGGCTCGTGGACTTTCACACGCGTCACAAGCTCATGCTGATGGCCCACAGCCCCGCGCACTACCGTGAGCTGGGCAGGCTCACGGCCGGCGCGGCCGGACTCGGACGGAAGGAGCTGCTGTCGGAGTACTCCCGGCTGATGCTGGACGGCATGAGGCTCGTGGCGACGGTTAAGAAGAACACGAATGTCCTTTTTCACGCGGCGGGCTATTTCAAAAAGAAGTTGAGCGCGGACGAAAAGCAGGAGCTTTCGGAAGTGATCGCTAACTACCACGACGGTCTTGTGCCGCTCGTGGTGCCAGTCGTGCTGCTCAGGCACTACACGCGAAAGTACCAGGAGCCATACTTGTCTCAGCAGTACTACCTGAACCCACACCCGGTCGAGCTCAAACTCAGAAACCACGCATGAGGGACGGTGGGCGGGACACACGTTTGTGCGGAGGCAGGCGTTTGTGGGCACTGAAGCGGCAAGCCGGGCAAAGGAGGAATCATGCGGGCATACGTGATCGTCGACATCGAGGTGCTTGACCCGGCGAAGTACGAGGAGTACAGGATGCTCGCGCAGTCGTCGCTTGCCGTGTACGGCGGCAGGTATCTGGTTCGCGGCGGCAGGACGGAGGCCTTCGAGGGCTCTTGGGCGCCCAGGCGTCTGGTCATTCTGGAGTTCGACAGCCCTGCCCGCGCGAAGGAGTGGTACAACTCGCCGGAATACGGCAAGGCCAGGACCGCCCGCCGCAACGCCGCCAGGTTCAACATGATGCTGGCCGAGGGGCTTGCCTGAGGCTTGACGGCCGTGTATCATCCAGCACGTCCGGCAGTATGAGGTTGACGGAGTTCCACCGAGGAGGTACGCAAATGTCGCGCAGCAGAATCGTTTTCGTTTACACGCTCTGTCTCGTTCTCTTCACTACGGTCTTCATCGCCGCCCCTGCGTACGCGCTGGGTCCGAGGGCCGTCCGCCTCTTGCTCGGAGGCGGTTGGATGGGACAGTCATACGACTGGAAAGGCACGGACCTGTTCGACTCCGAAAGGAAGTTCTGGATGACGGGTGGCGTGTCGCTGGAGGTCAGCGTATTCGGCGATTCCCCGCTCGACCTGGAAATCGGGGCGATGTACGTCCAGAAGGGGATGCAGATGGAAGCCGACGCATATGACGAATTCGGCACCTACGTCGGCAAGGTCACGGTTGACCCTAACGCCCGCTATCTGTCCTTGCCTGTGCTGCTCAGGTACAGGTTCGGAGAAGGCTCGATATCCCCGTACATAGTGGCGGGCCCGACGCTGGAGATAATGCTGAGCAAGGACGCGGGTGAGGATTTTGAAGAGGTGTTCGACAAGATGGACACCGCCAACATGGGAATCCAAGTGGGCGTGGGAGTAGAGATGGGCAACATCGGAGCCAGCCTCCGGTACATAAGGGATCTCAACGGCACTCTCGACAAACCCGCGGACTGGACCCTGGAGTCGGTCACCAACGACGGCGTACTCGCGCTGGTCACGCTGAAGCTGTGGGGACGTTAGGCCCTAGACCCGGTCGTCTGGCGAATCAAAGTGTAGGAGGCAGGTCATGCTGATCGTTCAGGTCGTCCCGAGAGCCGGCCAGGATGCTTACAAGCTCCTCCGCAGCAAGGTGATTCACGAAGCGAAAACGTGGGACTGGGCCAACAGGAAGAAGACCCGGCTGACCCACAAGCTGAAGGACAAGGGTCACGTCGAAGTCGCAAGCGCCAAGGGGGTCCTGATAGCGCGCATCCATTCCAAGAACCCGTCTGACGCCTACTTTCTTGTTGAGAAATTCGTAGGACGCCTGGTCGCCTGGTTCGAGAACGAGCTCGCAGCCATCAATGTTCAGTTTCTGCAGGAGGAGGCCCCAAAGAAAAGGCGGCGCCCAAGGTAGCTTGCGCCACGCCCGCCGTCTGCGGCGCAGGCTCGAGCTCGAGACAAACCTAACGCCAAATGCGAGACAAGTGATTGACTCATTATAGAAGATGGGCGGGCCTGCCCCAGCTCTGTGTGCTCGTGGGCGTGGTGTGCATAGGCTTCTCCGCCATCTTCACGCGTCTGGCGGACGCGCCCGGCGTGGTTTCGGCCTTCTACAGAGTCCTCATCGCCTCGGCCGCGCTGGTGCCGCTGTGGCTCCTGCGCGGTTCCCCGCTGCCCGACAGACGGACCATTCTTCTTTCACTGGCGGCCGGAGTGCTGTTCGGCATCGACCTTTCACTGTGGAACGTTTCGTTGTTCCTGACTAACGCGGCCAACGCCACGGTCCTGGCGTACCTGGCCCCGGTGTGGGTCGGCCTCGGCACCCTGTTCATTCTCAAGGAGAGACTCGGACGTTCTTACTGGCCGGGGACCGTTCTCGCGATGGTCGGGATGATCACAATTGTCGGCATCGACAAGATGCGCGCGGCGGAGCTGGGCTGGGGCAATTCGCTGGCCGTCATCGCGAGCTTTTTCTACGCGGGCTACCTGCTCATAACCCAGGTAGCCAGGAGCAGGTCGGGCACGCTGGCGTTCACGACTATCTCGGTGCTCGCCAGCACGGCCACTCTTCTGGCCATCGCTCTGGCCAGGGGCGAGTGCCTCAGCGGGTTCTCGGCGCAGACCTGGGCCGCCCTTCTGGCGCTTGGTCTCATCTCGCACGTGGTGGGGTGGCTGGCCCTGAACTACGCCCTCGGGCACGCAAAGGCGTCCACCGTCTCGGTTTCCCTGCTGGGCCAGCCGGTGATCACCGCTCTGGCGGCCATTCCTATACTGGGCGAGACGCTGAGTCCGAACCAGCTCGCCGGCGGCGTCCTGATACTCGTGGGCATCTATCTGGTCACCAGAACGTGACATGCGGAGTCCGATTTCGGACAGAATGAGTTATAATGCCGGACGCGTATCGGAGCCGCTTCTACGCACTCATTCACAGGAGGATCGACATGCACAGACCGTCCGTTACATACTTCATCATTATTCTCGCCTGCGCAGTCCTGACCGTAATCCCGGCGCAGGCGGCGTCAGCGGCCGGAATCCGCGAGACGCTTCCCAACGACATCAGCATAGAGCTGTTGGGCAAGTCCATCCTCTACACTTTCAACTATCAGCACATGATAGGAAACACAATCGGCCTTGAAGCCGGCCTGTCCGCTCTCGGCGGCGGAACGGACGAAGACAATACGACAGTTGTGTTCGTGCCGGTCGGAGCGAAGGTGTATCTGATTCCCAAGGACGGGTCCGTGTACCTCACCGGCGGCTTCGTTTT
The DNA here is from genome assembly GCA_964570935.1 of uncultured bacterium. GTDB lineage: Bacteria > Eisenbacteria > RBG-16-71-46 > JAFGJU01 > JAFGJU01 > JAFGJU01. Next base: position 40,105 of record CAZMZP010000015.1, on the reverse strand, counting down.
GGTCACGGCGTCCTTTGACACGGGTCCGTTTGACGACGACGCGTCCGACACATACAGCTACCTCGGCCTGGGGATGGAATACCGCTCCCAGGGCGGGCTTCTGTTCCGCGGCACCGCGTACGGATTGATCGCGGGCGGCGGGTTCTTCATCTGGCCCGGACTCTCGGTCGGGTACGCGTTCTGAGAGGGATTAAATGCCCGAGCTTCCCGAAATAGCCAGCAGAACCCGCGAGATGAGAAAGGAACTCGTGGGCAAGACCGTCCGCGGCATCGAGGTGAAACAGCCGAAGTCGCTGAACGTATCGGTAAGGGCGTTCACGGCGGGGCTGCTCCGCGCGCGCATACTGGACGTCACGAGTCACGGCAAGTGGATATTCGTGGAGACGACGAAGGGGTGGCTCCTCATCAACCTGGGCATGGGCGGCGAAATACTCCTCGTCACCAGGAAGAAACTCCCGGCCAAGTGGCGCACGCTTTTCGAGTTCACCGACGGCTCATGCCTGGCGCTCAATTTCTGGTGGTTCGGGTATACACACTACGTCCCGGCAAACAAACTCAACACGCACGCAATGACAGCGAGGCTGGGACCCAACGCGCTCGACCTGACGGCTTCAGAGCTGGGAGCAATGATCATGGGCCGGCGCGGCTCCGTGAAATCCATGCTGTTAGACCAGTCCAGGATCGCGGGCATTGGAAACGCCTACGTCCACGACATCCTGTTTTTCGCCGGGCTCCACCCCCTGCGAGGTACTCACACGCTTGTGGGGGATGACGTGGAGGCGCTGGCTGCCGCCATCGACAAAGGACTTCGCCCGAGCTCGAGCAGGGGTGGCGCATTCTACGAGCTCAACCTGTACGGAAAGCCGGGGGGCTTCAAGGCCAGGCACATCGTAATCGGCTACAAGGAGGGCAAGCCCTGCCCCGCCTGCGGGAGCACCATACAGAAGATCAAGACCGGCGGCACCAGCACTTTCATCTGCCCGCGGTGCCAGCCGCTCAAGCCGGCGAAGAAGAAACGCGCGGGAAAACGCCAGTGACCGACTCCGTCCGAGACACAGCCAAACCGGTCCGCGTCCGGATTGCCGCAAGCCCCACGGGCAAGTGCCACGTGGGAACGGCCCGCACCGCTTTGTACAACTTGCTGTTCGCACGCCAGCACGGCGGATCCTTCATCCTCAGAATCGACGACACGGACGTGCAGCGCTCGACCGCGGAGTCCGAGCAGGGCGTACTTGATGGGCTCAGGTGGCTGGGACTGGAATGGGACGAGGGGCCGGACAAGGGCGGGCCGTCGGGCCAGTACCGCCAGTCGGAGCGCCTGCCCCTGTACCAGCGCCACGCAGCGGAGCTCATCGAGAAAGGCAGGGCCTATTACTGTTTCTGCTCTCCCGAGGAACTGGAGAAAGAACGCCAGACAGCGATGGCCGAAGGCGGGACACCGCGGTACAGCGGCCGGTGCCGCGGGTTGGACCGCGCGGACGCGGAGGCTCGACAGCGAGCCGGAGAGAGGGCGGTCGTGCGCCTCAAGATCGTGCCCGGAGTGATGACGTTTACCGACCTCGTAAAAGGCCGCATAGAGCTGGACGCGTCGCTCATGGGTGACCCCGTGATACTCAAGTCCGACGGAGTGCCCACGTACAGCTACGCGACCGTGGTCGACGAACACGATATGCGAATCTCTCACGTCTTGAGGGGCGCCGACCACACTACCAACACGTTCGTTCAGCTCCAGATGTACCAGGCGCTTGGGTTCGACGCGCCGGAGTTCGGGCACTTCGCGCTGCTCCTCAATCCCGACAGGTCCAAGATAAGCAAGCGGACCGGAGCCGTGTTCATCGGAGAGTTCCGGGACGAGGGCTATCTGCCTGAAGCCATAGTCAATCATCTGGCGCTCTGCGGATGGAATCCAGGCACGGACCAGGAAGTCTTTTCGTTCGACGGACTGCTGGGAGCGTTCGCCGTCGAGCACTGCAGCAGCTCCAACGCCATATTCGACCGCGCCAAGCTCGTCTGGTTGAACGGCCATTACATAAGGCTGCTCAGCGTGGAGGAGCTGACGCTTCGTGTTCTACCCTTCCTTGTCGGGGCAGGCCTGATTTCGCCCGAGCCGCCGGCCAGAGCGGAGTTCGAGCATTTGAAGGCCATAATCGCGCTCGAGCAGGAGCGATTGAAGACCCTCGCAGAAGCACCGGAGCTCGTGACGTTCTTCTTCAGAGACCCCGACCCTGTGGCCTGTCTAGAGCTTCTCAAGACTGACCGCTTCGCCAAGAAGCACCAGCTCAACGAGGTGAAACAGGCGCTGGCTGACGCCGCCGTGGGCCTGCGGGAGCTGGCCGACACAAGCTGGACCGTTTCGTCTCTGAAAGAGGTGCTTGAGAAGGAGACCGCGAAGCTTGGCTGGAAGCCGCCCGAGCTGTTGATGCCAGTCAGGTTGGCCGTCAGCGGACGTCAGGCGACTCCGCCTCTATTCGAGACGCTGGAGTGCGTCGGCAGGTCCGCGACACTGCGCCGCCTTCAGGCAGTCGCCGGGGCGCCCGAGGACACACACAAACCGTAGGCCGACTCCATCCCCGATGAAATCAGTCCTCTTCGACCTAGACGGAACCCTGACCGACTCCCGTGACGGAATCGTGAGATGCCTGGAGTACGCGCTTTCGCGGTCTGGGGTCACAGTCCCGCGGCCGGAAACGTTGTCCGGCCACATCGGCGCTCCGCTGCGCGAGATCTTCCGGGACCTGATGGGGAACCCTGGCCCGGACGCCGTGGAGGCCGCGGTGAGGCTCTACCGCGAGCATTTTGAGTCCGTCGGGATGTTCTACAACAAGGTCTACCCTGGCGTAGTGGACATGCTGGAAGCCATTCACGGCAGAGGGTGGCTGACGTACGTGGCGACCTCCAAGGCGGAAACCACTTCCCGGCAGGTCGTGCGGCACTTCGCGCTGGACCGCTTCTTCGCCGCGGTGTACGGCAGCGACATGGACGGCGCGCGGGCGGACAAGGGCGAGCTCATCGAATACGTCCTCAAGACTGAATCTATACGGCCTGGCGATGCGGTCATGGTCGGGGACAGGTCCAATGACATCAAGGGAGCTCTGGCGAACGGAGTGCCGGCAATCGGCGTTACCTACGGGTACGGGACCCGGACCGAGCTCCTGGAGTCCGGCGCAACATGGGTGTGCGACGAGCCGTATTCTGTCCTGAGCGTGCTGGCCGAGCATTTCGACAAGACGAGCTGAGCAGAGAGCGGTCGCAGCCGGGATCTCGCGGCGGAGCGGCCGAGGACGCGCCGCCCGGCGGCCCATTGAGGGGACTGCCCCATGAAGACCCTACTGACCCGTCATCCCATCCCGTTCTCGCTGGTTGCCATCCTGGTCTACGACCCGTGCCTGACGTCCCTTCTGGCCGCACTGCTGGGGCCCAAACACACGCAGCTGTCAGGACTGCTGACGGCTCAGGTGGCCCTCTGCGTATACGTCGGCTTACTGCTCACCTACCTTGCCTGGTGGCGCGCAGGCGGGTTTACGCGTCCGCTGTCCAAACGCGCGCTTCTTGCGTACGCGCCCTGGCTGATACTTCCCCTGCTGGCGTTCGCTGACGCTCAGGGACAGCCGGCGACGCTGACCCGCGTCGTCGGGATTGCCGTGTTCACACTGCTGGTGGGCTTCGGAGAAGAAGGCCTTCTGCGAGGAGTCGTTCTGCGAGCGTTGATGCCACGGGGTGTAATGCGGGCAGCACTGATATCGTCAGTGCTGTTCGGGGCCGCGCATCTCACCAACATGTTCCAGGGCCGCGACGTCTTCTCCACCGTGGTTCAGGCCATCTACGCCACATTCATCGGTCTCGGGTTCGCCGGGCCTCGCATCTTCAGCGGAACCATATGGCCGGCAGTCGTGCTGCACGCGCTGATCGACTTCAGCGATTTCGCGAGCCGCGGATTCGCCCCGCTGTCAGAGGCCAAGCCGATTGAACCCGGCCAGGCTGTCGTCACAATCGCCATAACCGGGCTGTACGCGCTGTTCGGCTGGTGGCTCGTAAGGCGGCGGGTCAGAAGGGATCCTCTCGCGCAGCGCGCCGCAGCCGGGTCGTAACCGGCGCGGCCAGAGGAGGAAATCGTCATGAATCCGCTAAAGCAGCTCGCACGGTCGCTCCGCGTCCGTCTGACGCTCGCCTCAGCAGGCGTCACGCTTTTGCCGGCTCTTATCCTGCTTGCCCTGGCGCGTCCGTCGGACGTCCGTGCCGCGGAGACGGCCGACGTCACGATCACGCAATGGCAGATCTCACAGGCATTCGAGGCCGGAGATCTCGACCTCGCTACTGTTGAATACCCGCGGTTCTACAGCATCTTCTACGCCGGCTGGGAGGACGTGACTTCCCAGTCATCGGGGTTGGTCGACGTGTCGGGGCTCAGGACGGGAGACGGGCAGGACGCTGACGTCGTCATGGCCAGGGCGCTCTTCGGTTCCGAGAAGAAGCAGCGCGTCAGGCTTTCCGTCGGGCACAGCGGCGAAATCGCTCTCTTCCTCAACAGGCACAAGTTGTTCTACGGGATGAACCCGGACCGCTGGCCCGACCCGGCGTCGCCCGGACCCGTGGAGCTGAACGACTCGGTCTACCTGGACATGGACAAGGGACTGAACGAGATCTTGCTGGTCCTAAAGGAATCGTCCGCAGGGTGGGGGTTCGCGTGCAGGGCCGACCGGAAACTGGACCCGCCCGCTGCGGACCACGGCCGCCTCGAGAAGGCGTGGGAGACGCAGGCGGTGTTTCTGACGCCCGAGTCCGTGTTGTACGACGCGACGCGGGACGTGTTGTACGTGACTAGCTTCGACAATAAGTACAAGGCGGACGCCCGACCGGATGAATTCACGGGCTACATATCAAAGGTGAGACTCAACGGTGAGATCGAGAACCTGAAATGGGTCTCGGGCCTGCACGCGCCCTGCGGAATGGGGATGTACAAGGACAAGCTCTACACTGTCGAGCGGCGGAATCTGGTCGAGATAGGCGCCGCCTCGGGCAGGATACTGAACAGGTACCCCATACCCGGTTGCGTGTTCCCGAACGACGTAGCGGTCGACTCAAGGGGGGTCGTCTACATAACCGACACTTCTCCGGCGGGGGCGGAGACAAGTAGAATATACCGTTTCAAAGACGGCAAGGTCGAAACCTGGCTGGAAACCGACGCGTTGAGCCAGCCCAACGGCATCTGCCTGCGCGGGAACACTCTGCTCGTCGGAAGCCCGGGCAACGGGCATCTCAAGGCCGTGGACGTCAACAGCAAGAGCATCACGGCGGTGACGTGTCTCGGCGCCGGCGTGATTGACGGAATCAGGCTGGCCGGCGACGGAGGCTGTCTCGTGTCGCACTGGGAAGGCCGCGTCTTCTCGGTTTCCGGCTCGGGACGAGTGACCGAGCTGATGGACGCCACAGGCCAGTTCAACACCGCGGATTTCGAATATCTCGCGGACCGCGAGCTTCTGATAATTCCCACCTTCCTCGACAACAGGGTCGTCGCGTACAGGCTGACAAAGTAACCCGGCGCGACGCGCCTCCCGCAGCACCCGACTGGCTGGGCCCACCCAGCGTGACGCGCCGCCGCCCGCTGGACTCCGCCAAAATCATTAGTAATGGCCCGGGCGCTGTATTAGGCTTTCCGTATCGAGGAGATCGGCCGGGAGGTCGGGCCGGCACCAAGCCATGGCGACAAACATTGAGATAAAAGCGCAAGTGAGAGACGCGGAGGGTTTCCGCGCGCGCGTGGAAGAAATCAGCGACGCCTCGGTGGTAGTCATCCGGCAGGAGGACGTGTTCTTCCGTTCACCCCGCGGAAGACTAAAGCTCAGAATCCTGTCGCCGTCCAGCGGGCAGCTGATCCACTACGAGCGGGAGGACGCAGCCGGCCCGAGGCGGTCGGACTACCTCATCTTCGAGACGTCCAAGCCCGACTATCTGCTGGAGGTCCTGGGTCGAGCGCTGGGTATCCGCGGAAGTGTCAGGAAGACGCGTTCGCTTTACACGACGGGGGCCACGCGAATACATCTGGACGAGGTGGAGGGCCTGGGAACGTTCGCGGAGATCGAGGTCGTGCTCGGACCGCATCAGTCTGCGGACGAGGGCACATCGATCGCGGACCGTCTCATGAAAACAATCGGCATACAGGAAAGCGACCTCGTGACCGCGGCGTACATAGACCTCCTGGAGGCCAAACAGGTCAATGACTCATCAACCGACACTCGTTACTAAGCGACTGATACTGAGACCCTTCGAGCTCTCGGACGCCAAGGCCGTCCAGCGGCTGGCCGGTGACCGGGCGATCGCCGACACCACCCTCAACATCCCCCACCCTTACGAGGACGGCGCGGCCGAGGAGTGGATCGCCACGCACCGGCCCAAGTTCGAGTCACGCGAGCTGGCAAACTTCGCGCTCACGCGGCGAACGAACGGGGAGCTGCTCGGCGCGGTGGGGCTGGCAATGGTACCGCAGTTCAAACGGGCGGAGCTCGGCTACTGGATTGGAAAACAGTACTGGGACAGAGGGTACTGCACGGAGGCCTCGTCGGCGGTCGTGGAATACGCGTTCGCACAGCTGGGCGTGAACCGTGTGTACGCCGTACACTTCAAGCGCAACCCGGCGTCCGGCCAGGTGATGAAGAAGCTCGGAATGAAGCGAGAGGGCGTGCTGCGGCAGCATGCGAAGAAGTGGGATTCGTACGAGGACATGGTTTTCTACGGCCTCCTCAGAAGGGACTGGCTTAAGAGACGCGGGGACCAGGGGACGACTTAGTCAGCCGGCATCGTGACATGAGAGACTACTATTCCCGGAAACTGTCCGCGGAGCGACTGAGAAAGTGCTACGAGGTCGCGCCGGAAAGAACCCGGCGCTATCTCGAGGCCGAGGTCGAGTTCGTGCTGGAGAGGATGCCGCCGGCCTCTTCCGTTCTGGAGCTCGGATGCGGCTACGGCCGCGTGCTCGCAAAGCTCGCCTGGAAAGCGTCCTCCGTGTTCGGCGTCGACACTTCTTTGGAATCGCTTGCGATGGCGCGCGAGACCATGCCCGGGGCCCGCGGCTGGCACCTCGTACAGATGAACGCGGTACGGCTGGGTTTCCGGCGCGGGTCATTCGACACGGTGATTTGTATCCAGAACGGCCTGTCGGCCTTCAAGGTCGACCAGAGGAAGCTTATCGAAGAAGCGATAAGAGTCACGAGGCCGGGAGGTCTCGTTCTCTTCTCCAGCTACACCCAGAGGTTCTGGGAGCACAGGCTCGAGTGGGTGCGCATCCAGTCTGAGTACGGCCTGCTCGGCGAGATCGACCTCGACGCGACCCGCGACGGCGTCATTGTCTGCAGGGACGGCTTCAGGGCCACGACCATCGGCCTGGATGATTTCGTGGCTCTGACTTCCGGCCTGGACGCGGCGGTTCGCATCACCGAAGTTGACGGCTCCAGCCTTTTCTGCGAGATGGCGGTGCCGTGAGAGCGCTGGTTCCGCCGCGGCGACGGAGGTTTGCGTGAAGGATAGACCACCTGAACTGACTGAAGCCGGCGTTCTCGTGCCCGTCTATCGGGCCAAGACCGGCGACCTGATGCTGGTTCTGGTGCGCCGGGTCGAGGGCGGGATACACGGCGGTCAGATAGCGCTGCCCGGCGGGAAGCGCGTACAGTCGGACGCTTCGATGGCGGAGACCGCTCTCAGAGAATCGGAGGAAGAAATCGGCCTGGAAGCCGCGAACGTGGAGATCCTGGAGGCCCTACCGGTGATGGAAACCCGGACGACCGGGTTCAGAATACATCCCTTCCTGGCCAGGATAGCCAGGCCCGAGAACTGGCGCAGGGACGATCAGGAGATAGCGGAGATTCTGGAGGTGTCGGTCGCGGAGCTTGCCCTGCCGGAAGCCCGCGGCGAGGAGATTCGGCGTTTCGGCCACCTTCCCCAGCCCCAACTGATACGATTCTTCCGCGTCAGGAGCCACAAGTTGTGGGGCGCGACCTATCGCATTCTCGACCCGCTCATTCCGCGGTTAGCGCGGTCCGAGTGGGAACTGTGACGCCGAACAACCTTTTTATCCTGCTCCAGGTGGAATCCTCTACCGGCGAAGGCCCGACTACGTTTATCTCCACCGGAACCCTGACTTCCGGTCCATGCGGGTAGGCCGTCCGATTGCCCGAGTCGAAGGGACTCCCCCACCAGGCTGCCTCCCACGTGTAGACTCCTATGCCGACAGGCGCGGTGGCCACGAGCACCACGGGGAGCTCGACTATCTCGGTCCCGGTGTCGTCCCCCGTGTACGTGGGGCCCGTGGCGCGCGCAACTTCGACTCCATCCTGATTGTACAGGATCGCCCGAATCCAGCCATGCTCGGTTCCGCCGCCCAGCGTCACGGCCAGGGCCTCACCGCACTTGTACTGGACCTTGTCGGGAACCGCCGTCAGGTCGACAGGGCCGTGTTGATGACAGCCGTTGCAGGTGGCCGTGTCGTTGTTGTGGCACCCGGCGCAGTTGTTCGTGAAGTAGGATGGATAGGCCAGGCCGGCGGCAGGAAACGTGGCAAGGAGCGCAACGGCAGCAGCGCCGACAAGTAAAACGCGCGCGGGAAACGTCATGGGGAACCCTCCGGTTCGGAACGTGCAGTCCGGGATTTCAACGGGGCACGGCTCACCCGGGGGGGATGGCGGGAAACGTCTGGCCTCCTATATCATACGAAAGCCTTCGTCGCTGGTCAATTGTCCCTCAATACACCGCACGGAAAGGGCAGTTCCATCCGGCCGGACAAAGGAGTAACATTGAGGGAGGCGGCGGGCTGACGTTCGGTGCGGGGCTGGCGTTCGGCTCCAGGCCCGCGATTCGCCGCAGACTTCACGGAGGCCACATGCCGGACACGCCAACAGAAAATCCCTGCCTGACCTGCGGCGCCTGCTGCGCGCGGTTCCGCGTGTCCTTCTACTGGGGCGAAACTGACGCGGTCAAGGGCGGGAAGGTCCCGTTTGTCCTCACGGAACAAGTAACCAGGTTTCGACTCTGCATGCAGGGCACCAACCAGAAGAGTCCGCGATGCGTCGCGCTGAAGGGCGTGATCGGAAAGCGGGTAACCTGCACCATCCACGCCACCCGGCCGAGCACGTGCCGAGAGTTCGGGGTACGCCTGGAGGGCGAGAAGATATGCGTCACCAAAATCGAGCTTGAGCGCTGCAACCAGGCCAGGGCCGCCTGGGGTCTTCCGCTGCTCCCCGGCAACCTCCTCGAACGCAACAAGTCTCGCAGGGCTTCTCCCGCCAACAGCAAGAACGCGCAGCGTTAGGAGTCACGCTCTTGGCAACCGGCACAGTTTTCGACATCCAGCGATACTCCATCCACGACGGGCCCGGCATCCGGACCACGGTCTTTCTCAAGGGCTGCCCGCTGTCCTGCAAGTGGTGTCACAACCCCGAAGGTCAGTCCGGAGACGTCGAACTGACGTTCCTGGAGAACCGTTGCGGCCGGTGTGGCGCGTGTCTGTCCGTGTGCAGGCACGGCGCAATCGCGTGGGGTGGGGGTGAACCCGGGGCGCGCGGAAGGGACGGAGGGGCCAGCGGTCTCGACAAGCACGGCATCACCGACGGATCGTGCGCTCCCGTCACGGACCGCACGAAGTGCGCGCGGTGCGGTGAATGCGCGAAGGTGTGTTTCTCGGGCGCGCGCGAGCTCACAGGGAAAGAGATGTCCGTGCGGCAAGTAATGTCGGAGGTGGAGCGGGACATTCCGTTCTACGAGGAATCCGGCGGCGGAGTCACGCTGTCGGGTGGAGAACCCCTGACGCAGGCCGGTTTCGCGGCCGAACTGCTGGAGACCTCCAGGGACAGAGGAATACACACGGTCCTCGACACTTGCGGGTTCGCCGAATGGGGCGCCGTGGACCTCGTGCGCCGGCACGTAGATTTGTTTCTGTACGACATCAAATTCCTGGACGACGCAAAGCACCGGGAGTTGGTGGGGGTGTCGAACGCGGGGATGATCAGCAACCTGATCGAGCTCGCGCGGCTCGGACACAACATAGTCCTGCGCGTGCCGGTAATCCCCGGCTTCAACGACGACTACGAGAGCATTCACCAGATCGGAGCCTTCGCCGCCACACTTCCCCACCTTATCAGCGTGGACGTCTTGCCTTATCATAAGATCGGTATCGAGAAATACAGGAGGCTGGGCAGGCCTTATTCTCTGTCGGGCCTCGCGCCGCCTCCGGAGGAGAGAATGGCCGGGATCGCCGGAATGCTGGCTGGATTCGGCCTCGCGGTTAACAGGAGGGCTGATGCTGACCGAAAGAGTGGCCGGGCTAAGACAGCAAAGTCTTGACACGAGGCCTCACATTTCCACTGAGCGCGCCCTGCTCGTGACCGAGGCGTACCAGCTTCTCAACGGACCCATATCGGCGCCAATCCGCCGGGCGGTCGTGTTCAAGCACCTGATGGAGAGGAAGGCCGTCTGTATCGCGCCGGGCGAGCTCATCGTCGGCGAGAAGGGTCCCTCCCCCATGGCCGCACCCACGTTTCCCGAGCTATGCTGTCACAGCCTCGAGGACTTAACAATTCTGGACTCACGCGAGAAGACCTCGTTCGGGGCCTCGCCGGAGGTGAAGCAGACGTACCAGAAGAAGATCATTCCCTTCTGGCGGGGCAAGTCCCTCAGGGAAGCCTTGTTCGCTGAAATGACTCCGGAATGGAAGGCCGCCTACGACGCGGGCGTGTTCACGGAGTTCATGGAGCAGCGCGCGCCCGGCCACACGGTCCTGGACGACAAAATCTATCGGGCGGGGATGCTGGACTTTCAGAAGAACGTCGAGCGCGGCCTGCTCGCCCTGGACTTCTTGAGCGACCCGGATGCCTACTCGAAGCAGGAAGAGCTGAAGGCGATGCACATGTGCGCGTCCGCGCTGATCCGGTTCGCCGAGCGGCACGCCGAGAAGGCGCGCGAGCTGGCTGCGGGCGAGACCGACCCCGGCCGCAGGCGCGAGCTCGAGCGCGTCGCCGCGGTGTGCTCCCGCGTGCCGGCCCACGCCCCGCGGGATTTCTGGGAAGCGCTCCAATACTACTGGTTCGTCCACCTGGGCGTGACCACGGAGCTCAACACCTGGGACGCGTTCTCTCCCGGGCATCTGGACAGGCACCTCTATCCGTTCTACAAGAAAGGCCTGGAGGAAGGCGACCTCACCGCGGAACTCGCGAGAGAGCTGCTCCAGTGCCTGTGGATAAAGTTCAACAACCAGCCCGCCCCACCCAAGGTAGGGGTCACGGCCGCCGAGAGCGGGACGTACACGGACTTCGCCCAGATAAACCTGGGCGGCCTGAACGAAGACGGCACCGACGGCGTCAACGACCTCACGTTCTTGATACTTGACGTCATCGAGGAGATGAGAATACTCCAGCCCAGCTCCTCCATACAGGTGAGCATTAAGAACCCCGACGAGTTCGTCAAGCGCGCGGCCAGGATCATCCGAACGGGTTTCGGCCAGCCGTCCGTGTTCAACTCCGACCTGATAGTCCGAGAGCTCGTGCGCATGGGCAAGTCCGTCGAGGACGCGCGGAACGGAGGCTCCAGCGGTTGCGTGGAGGTGGGCGCCTTCGGCAAGGAGAGCTACATACTGACCGGGTACTTCAACATGCCGAAGATCCTCGAGTTGACGCTGAACAACGGCGTCGACCCCCTCACGGGACGCAAGATAGGCCTCCAGACCGGAGACCCGACAGGGTTCAAGACGTTCGAGGAGCTGTTCGCGGCCTACGCAAAGCAGCTCGGGCACTTCATAGACATAAAGGTGCGCGGCAACAACGTCGTGGAACGCCTTTACGCAGCGCACATGCCCGCGCCGTTTCTGTCCTTGCTCATAGACGACTGCGTGGCCCGGGGCAGGGACTACCACGACGGCGGAGCCAGGTACGACACCACGTACATACAGGGCGTCGGCCTGGGAACCGTCACCGACGCGATGGTCGCGATCAAACATCACGTGTTCGACCAGCAGACAGTCGCCATGGAGAAGCTGCTTGCGGCGCTGGCCTCGGATTTCGACGGAAACGAGCGGCTCCGATTGATGCTTTCGAACAGGACGCCGCGCTACGGAAACGACGACGATTACGCGGACGGCGTGATGGTAGGTCTCTTCAATGCGTACTTCGATGCTGTGGACGGCAGGAAGAACACGAAGGGCGGCACCTATCGCGTCAATCTTCTGCCCACGACGGTTCACATCTACTTCGGGTCGGCGGTCGGAGCCACTCCGGACGGAAGGAGGGCAGGCGCGCCCCTGTCGGAGGGGGTCTCCCCGGTACAGGGCGCGGACAGACGGGGCCCCACGGCCGTGCTTCGGTCCGTGGCCAAGATGGACCACGTGCGCACGGGCGGCACTCTGCTCAACCAGAAGTTCAGCCCGCAGCTGGTCGAGGGGGAGGGTGGGCTCGACAACCTGGTCAAGCTGATACGCGCGTATTTCAAGCTGGGCGGGCATCACGTCCAGTTCAACGTGGTGGACGCGGCGACGCTGCGCGCTGCCCGCCGGCGGCCGGAGGAGCACCGCGACTTGATAGTCCGCGTGGCAGGTTACAGCGATTACTTCTGCGACCTGCCGGCGGAGCTCCAGGACGAGATCATCTCGAGGACGGAGCAGCGGGAGTCTTGAGACGTCGAGCCGGCGCGCCCCGGGTCGAAACGACCCGGCACGCACCGGCGCGACACGATGACGCGCGCCCAGGAGCGCGCTGCGCGGAAGGAGCACAATGAAAGCCATTCGCTTCAGCCAGGCCGAGAACTACGAGCCCGAAAAGGACTGGAAACGCGTCAGTCTATGCAACCAGAAGGACATCTCCATCGAACATTTTGTCAAGCCGCCGCAGCACGCGTCACCGATGCACGACCATCCCAACGCTCAGGTGCTCGTCGTGCTGAAGGGCAAGCTGGCGATCATCACGGACACACAACAGGAGACCCTGGACGAGGGGGACGCGGTCTACATCCCCGGGAACGAGCCGCACGTGGTGAAGAACCCGCTTGACGAGCCGTCAACAGGTCTCGACGTATTCGTTCCCGGAAGGTCCTTCGATTTCTGGCTGAAAAGGAAGTAAATCCCGGAATGCTTGAACCATTTTTGCTGGGGCTCTCCAGCGGAACCGTTTGCCTGGCGTACTGCGCGCCGGTTCTCGTGCCCTATCTTCTGGGAGAGGGCGGGGACATCTGGCGCAACGCTCTGCTTCTGGCAGAGTTTCTGCTCGGCCGCCTGACCGGCTACGTCCTGTTCGCGCTGGCCGTTTGGCTGATAGGGTTCAATCTCATTCCTTCCGGAGGGTGGCGCGGCCTCGTGTTCGGGCTCGCGTACCTCGTGCTGTCAGTCCTGCTGGTCGGATACGGATTCCTTAACTTGAGAAGCTGGTGCGCGGTGCGAACCGTCCCGCACTTTCTGGGTCGGGTGGCTCCTTCTGCGGCGGTCCTTCCGTTGGTTCTCGGCTTCCTCACGGGCATCAATGTGTGTCCACCGTTTCTCATCGCACTTACGAGGGCCGCGGACGCGAGAAGCGCGCTGGACAGCGTGCGGTTCTTTGTGGTCTTCTTTCTGGGGACGGCGGTCTACTTTGTTCCTATGCCGCTCGTGGGAACGCTGAGGTCCATGCGCGCTTTGCAGACTGTGGGCCGCCTGGCCGCTGGTATAGTAGGCGTCTATTATTTCTACGTTGGACTGGTCGCATTCTATGGAGGGATACGACAGCTATGACTCCTGCGATTCCGGGCAAGAGGAAGAGGGGCCGGGGCAAGGCCCTGCTGGCGACGCTGCCAGTCTTTCTGCTGATGGCCATGTTGTCCATGGGGCAGGGCGGATTGCCCACCGACCCACTGCGGGTCATTCCCCTGCTACTCACCTTCGTGTTCACAATCGTCCTGTTCTTCCTTATGGTCTGGACCGGCCGTACGGACCGCTACAGGGCCATCTTCTTCGTCACCATGGCGGTGGGCTTTGTCATCACCTTCATCACCAATCTTATAGAGGTGCGCGGCAGCATGGCCCTCACCGCGGCCAACGCCGTCCAGGGGGAAACCCCGTTCTGTCACATGGTCATCCCGATGACCATCATCCCGGCGGCTCTGACCAGGACCATCATCTTCCCGGGCAAGATCCTCGGGGGGTTCGCCGACATCTCAACAATGATTGTCCTCTGGTTCGGGGTCACGCTGGCTCTGGGTCGGGGATTCTGCAGCTGGGGTTGCTTCTTCGGCGGTCTCGAAGACGGCTTCTCGCGCATCCGGAAGAACCCGGTCATACGGCACATCCCGAAAAAGTGGTCCTATCTGCCGTACGGTGTTCTGGTGGCCATAGTGGTCATCTCGGCCCTGACCCTTTCTCCCACGTACTGCGCGTGGCTCTGCCCGTTCAAGACCGTGACCGAGTATAACGAGGTCAATTCATTCCAGACTGCTTTGCAGGCCGTCATCTTTGTTTCGCTTTTTGCCGGACTCGTCGTCGTGCTTCCGATTCTGACCCGGAAACGCACCCAGTGCGGGCTTTTTTGCCCTATGGGGGCTTTTCAGTCGTTCACCAACAAAGTGAACGCTTTTGACATCCGCGTGGAGAAGGAAAAGTGCACGGACTGCAAGCGATGCGTGACAGTCTGCCCCACATTCTCCCTGGACCCGGAGAGCCTCTCCGGGGGAACGACGCGCGTCTCGTGCACCAAGTGCGGCAAGTGCGTTGACGCGTGCCCGCAGGGCGCGCTGTCGTACCACATAAAGGGGACGCGCGTAGCCGGGAACTCCGGCAGGGCACGGATGTTCTTTCTGTACCCCGGGTTCATCTTCCTCGCGGTTTTCGGCGCAGGCATGATCCAGGGAGCCCTGTACCGGTTGGCGCTACTGGCTACCACCGGCAGCATGATAGAGTGAGGAGACACGATGAGGAAACTGAAGTCCGTTCTGGGGTACGCGTGGGCGCTGACGGCGCTGCCGATCATTCTGGCCACCTTCATAGGGATGAACTCGTGGAACAAGGGCTTCGCGGAACTGACGGGACTGGAGATCTCGCCCTGGTACTCGGGGGGCAAGAGCGCTTGCACCGTCACGCACGAGGGCTACGTTACGACTGTCAACGAACCCGTGTTCCAGGGGTTGTTCCGCGAAACGAAAAGAGGGTTCGTGCAGGTCAGGTGGACCCCTGGCGCCGGCGCGTCCCTGCCGGACCGGCTGACCGAGGCAGTAGACTTCGACCGTGACGGGGCGCCGGACTTTTCTGTCAGGCTCAGTGCGGCCGCCAACAAGGCGGAGCTCGAACCCTTAAGCCCGCTGGTGTTGGGGGTCCGGGAAGTTCTGGACCTGGGCAAAGAGCGCGCCGTGAGAGTCAACGTGTTGAATCCGAAACGGAGATAGAACAATGCCTCACAGTGATAGCATCGTGGTCCGTGCGCTGCGCGCCGGGGACGCGGAGAGCGTGGCGGCCCTGTGCACACAGCTCGGGTATCCTACAAGCGCCGCCGACGTGGAGCTCCGCCTTCAGCATGCCGGAGACAAAGGACACGCCGTCTTCATAGCCGAGTCTCCGGACGGCGGGGCCGTGGGGTGGGTCCAGGTCTGCGCGCGAACCATTCTGGTATCCGACCGCCACGCGGAGGTGGAGGGGCTCGTGGTCGACCGGGAGTGGCGCGGCAAGGGCGTGGGCCGCGTACTGATGAAACGCGCGGAGGAATGGGCGCGCCGCGAGGGCTGTGCGGCAGTGAGCCTTCGCTCCAATGTGGTGCGGGACGGCGCGCGGCCCTTCTACGAAAGCATCGGCTACGACGTCGTCAAGACCCAGTGGGCGTTCAGGAAACGGCTGTGACGTCGTCGGGCATCGAACGGGCCCTTATTAAGACTTACCCCCTGAAATCTTAGTAGCACCAGACTGTATTAAAGTTACCGTAAAGGAGGAGACATGCTGCGCGCTTCCGTCTTTCTAGTTGTCCTAGTGGTTGCGCTCGTCGCTATGGTGTCCTGCCAGAAGTCGCAGGCGCCGGCAAAACACCCCATCGAGGGGGTGTGGAAGATAGCGGAGATAAGGAACGTGGGGCCCGAGGGAGAGACCATGAATCCCGCCCCGCAGCCGAGCCTCTACATCTTCACGGCCCGGCACTACAGCATGGTCTGGATACCCGGCCGTGAACCCCGTCAGGGTTCCGCGAAAACATGGTTTCCCACGTACGACGAGAAGGTCAGGGATTTCGACACCTTCATAGTGAACTCCGGAACCTACGAGCTCACCGACACCACTCTCACCACCCACCCCGCCGTCGCCAAGACCCCCGAGTACGTGGGCGGCAAGGGAGTTTTCGAGTACCGGGTAGAGGCCGACACTCTGTGGCTCACGAACGTGGACATCTACTCGTCGGACGGTACCCAGGACCCGTACATCGTCCAATACAGAAGCCCGCTCAAGCTGGTGAGGGTGGAGTAGGCGGGCAGAGGGCGAACAACGGCAGGGCGCCGGCCGGCTATCGGAACAGCACCTTGACCCGTCCCCACGTGACGGCCGTCACGCCTGTCGGTCCGCACGCGGCTCCGAACACTCCGATACGGCCGCAACCGGCCGCGTTGACGCACGGAGAATCACCGCGAAGCCTGTAGTCACTGTGCGCGGAATCACAGAACAGAGGATCGACCGAGACGTTCCCGTTGTATCCCGTGAAGTCCCCACACCATCCCCCGCCGTAGTTCCCGCCTGCGTTACCCCAGACATCGTTGCAGACGAGCGTGGGGTACGAGGGGAACTCACAGTAGACCCCGTAGCCCGTGTTAAGTGCGATGATGTTGTGCTCTATCCTGCCCTTGAATGTGCCGGCGCAGTAAATACCGCCTGCGGTCACCCAGTGACCGTTGTTCACAATGGTATTCGCCTCAATCACCGCACTACCGCCCGCGTAAATGCCGCCAGCCGCGCCGGAGTTATCGATCCCCTGGGCCGTGCAGTTGACAATCACGCAATTTCTCAGGGTGCCGCCCGAAATCTGGACGCCTCCCACATATCCCATGCCGATCCCTTTGCCCCGCACCGTGAACCCATCGACGACGCTCGGCGAGGACATGAGTACTGCGGGAACATCGATACTCGGGGGGGTTATGACAGTGACTGAGGGGCCGTCCTCGCTGAACAGCTTGATGCCGTAATACAGAGCGACCTTCTCGTTATACACGCCAGCTGCCACCAAAACAGTGTCGCCGTACCCGGCCGAGTTGCAGCAGGCCTGAATGGCCGTACAGTCGCCGGTCCCGTCCTGCCTCACAAGCCAGGTGCGGGCGTCCGAGCCGGCCGGAACCAGCAGAACTGCGCATACCAGAAGCGCTATCGTGAGTCTCATGACCGAAGCCCCGTTGCGACAATGCCTGCCTGAAACCCCGCGGGACATCTGCCCACTACGCAATTGTACTCCGGTTGACTCGCTAAGTCAATGCCTGTTATAGCGTGACGCCGTCACCGGCCGTCGGATGCCACTATTGACCACTCCGTGAAAGCGTGCGATAATGGTGGGTCATTGTCTGTTTGAATCAAAAAAGGGCCAGTGCCCGGGTGCGCGGGCAAGCATGCGCCTTCCGGCGAGGTATCCGCGGGTGACGCCGCGAGCACCCCGCCGGCGTGCGCGGCGCTCGCACGTGGCAATTGCGTCCGCTCGGCCGGTGCAGGGTCACACTGTACGTTTCAGTCTACTCAAGGAGGTTTTCACGCATGGCAACTGCTGACAAGAAAGCTGATCTCGCGGGACCCGGTATCGGCAATTACGCGGACCTGGAAAAGATCCTGCCGAACGACTACTACCCGATCCTGGACCGCAAGGAGACGATGAAGGCGCTGTACGCCGCGAAGGAGTACATCGAGGACGGGCTGTGCAGCGAGCTCAATCTCATGATGGTGCAGGTTCCCCTCATCGTTGACGTGGAGAGCGGCGTCAACGACATGCTCGACCGCGACGGCGCCCGCACTCCCATCCAGTTCCACATCAACAACGACCACAACCAGAACCCGATCGACGCCCAGGTCGTACAGGCCGCCACCAAGTGGAAAAGGGTGGCGCTGAAGCAGTTCGACTGCAAGGTCGGAGAGGGCATCTGCACTGACATGCGCGCGGTGCGCAAGGACTATTTCCTGGACCACGACCACAGCTCGTACGTCGACCAGTGGGACTGGGAGAGGGTCATCACCGAAGACCAGCGCAATCTCAAGTACCTCAGGGACACCGTTACCAGGATATGGAAGGTACTTAAGGGCGCCGAGAACCACGTACAGAAGATGTATCCCAAGCTCAAGACCAAGCAGTGGCCCGACATGGCCGACGAGCTCAAGTTCCTGCACGCGGAAGACATTCTCGACATGTTCCCCGACCTGCCGCGCAAGCAGAGGGAGACCGCCGTCCTCCAGAAGTACCCGGCGGTATTCATCATCGGCGTGGGCTGGACGCTCAAGGACGGCTATCCTCACGAGATGCGCGCCGCGGACTACGACGACTGGGTAACGGAGACCGTGTCCGAGGACGGAAGACCCATGCACGGTCTGAACGGTGACATCCTTGTATGGAACCAGGTAACCAAGCGCCGTCACGAGCTGACCTCGATGGGCGTACGCGTCAACCCGACGACGCTCAAGAAGCAGCTGGAGATGACCGGACAGCTGGACTGGCTGAAGCTGCCGTACCACAAGGCCATCACCAGCATGGAAGTGCCTCTGAGCATCGGAGGCGGAATCGGACAGTCGCGCACGATGATGTCGCTGCTGAAGAAGGCGCACCTGGGTGAAGTCAGCGTTACGGTCTGGCCGAAGATACTCAAGGAGATGTGCGCCAAGAAGAAGATCTACGTCCTCGAATAGGGCGCCTGCCATTAGTCTGACGCGCCCCGACCCCACCGGGCCGGGGCGCCGTCGGCATCAGCCCGGCAGACGGGATCACGCTGCAGAATCCGGAACAAGAACAGGCGTTGGCCCGGAGTGTGACAATGTTCAAGAGCTTTGATGCCGCCAAATCCCACATTCTCAACGACGGCATTCGGATGATCGACCTCAAGTTCACAGACCTGGGAGGCCGCTGGCGCCACGTCTCTCTCCCGGCGGGCCAGTTCAACGAAACACTGATGAAGGACGGTGTGGCGTTCGACGGTTCGGCCGTGGGCTTAAGGCCGGTGAAAGCCGGCGACATGGTCCTCCTGCCGGACCTTTCCACAGGGTTCCGCGACCCGTTCTGGGAGGTCCCCTGTCTCAGTTTCATCTGCTCCGCCTACGAGGCTGACGACAAAACACCGTTCGTGCGCGACCCTCGAAACATTGCCATCCGCGCCGAGACGTTCATGCGCGAGCTCGGGCTGGCGGACGAGAGTCGCTGGGGACCGGAATACGAGTTCTACGTCTTCGACAGCGTCTCGTTCGAGAACCGGGTGAACGCCGCGTCGTACAGGGTCGAGAGCAACGAGGCCGACTGGCAGAGCGCACGCGGCGGCCACGGCCATCTGATCCCGCTCCACGGCGGCTACCACGCGATTCCGCCAAAGGACCAGCTGTTCAACTTGAGGAGCGAAATCACGATGCTGCTCGAGTCGATGGGCATCGAGGTCAAGTACCATCATCACGAGGTCGGAGGCCCCGGCCAGTGCGAGATCGAGACGCCGCTGATGGGCCTGCTGCGCTGCGGCGACGTGACGCAGATGGTCAAGTACGTCACCAAGATGACGGCGCACCGGCACCAGAAGACCGTCACCTTCATGCCGAAACCGCTTTTCGGCGAGGCCGGAAACGGCATGCACTTCCACCAGCAGCTTTACGGGAAGGGCCAGAATCTGTTCTTCAACGCGAACGGGTACGGCAAGCTGAGCGACACCGCGCTCTACTACATCGGCGGGCTGCTGACGCACGGGCCGGCCATTCTGGCGTTCACGAACCCCACGACAAACTCCTACAGCCGCCTGGTTCCAGGGTTTGAGGCTCCGGTCAATGCCTTCTTCAGTCTGGGCAACAGAAGCGCCGCCATAAGGGTGCCCAAATACGCCGACCGGCCGGACACGGCGCGCTTCGAGTTCCGCCCTCCTGACGCCACCTGCAACGTCTACCTGGCCATGGCGGTCCAGCTCATGGCCGGTCTTGACGGAGTCCAGAAAAAGCTCGACCCGCGGAAGCTTGGATTCGGTCCCATCGACCAGAACGTATTCACGTGGACCGAGGAGCAGCGCACAGCCATCAGGCCGCTGCCCGGGTCCCTGCGGGAGGCGCTGGACGCGCTGGAGCGGGATTCCGAGTTCCTGCTGAAAGGCGACGTGTTCGACCACGGCCAGCTGGAGGAATGGATAAAGGTCAAGCGCGAGGAATACTACAACGTGCGGAACCGGCCACACCCGTTTGAGGTGGCCATGTATTTTGACGTCTAGGCCGCAGTTGTCGTCGCGGACGGAGCCCCACCGGCCCGGCGGCGCGACACAAGTCTCGCATTGCCAAGAGGAGGAAACCAAGTGAAACCGTGTTTCAAAGTCGTTCTGGCCGCGATTGTCTGCCTGCAGCTTGCCTGGGCATGCGCCGGGCTTGCGGCCGGCCCCGAGACGTCGGCCCTGCCGGCTCCGCCGCCGGCGGCGCCGGTCAGAAACGTTCAGGACACATATTTCAACGTGCAGGTAGACGACCCATACCGGTACATGGAGAACCTGTCTGACCCCGAGGTTCAGGCGTGGGTGAAGGCGCAGGCGGACTACACGCGGAGCATCCTGGACCGGATCCCCGGCCGCAAGGAGCTCCTCGACAGAATGCAGACGATCGACAAGGCGCTTTCGGCGAGGATCTGGGACGTTAGAAGACTGCCCAACGACCTGTTCTTCTACCTGAAGCGGCTCCCCCAGGACAACGTGTTCAAGCTGTACGTCCGCAACGGACTCAAGGGCGAGGAGAGACTCCTGGTCGACCCCGAGACCTACGCCCAGGCTACCGGGAGACCCCACGCCATCAACTATTTCGAGCCCTCCTGGGACGGCAAGTACCTGGCGTACGGCGTCTCCGCCGCAGGCTCCGAAGACGCGGTCATACACGTGCTGGAGACCGCGACCGGAGCAGAAGCCGACAAGCCAATCGACAGGGCGCAGTTCGGCGAGGTGAACTGGCGCGGCGACGGAAAGTCGTTCCTCTACATCCGGCTCCAGAAGCTCACAGAGGAAATGGACCCGCTCGAGCGCTATCAGAAGAGCAAGGTCTTCCTGCACGTGATGGGAGACGACCCGGAGAAGGACGTGGCGGTTTTAGGCCACGAGCTCTCGCCCCTGGCCAAGATAGAGACTTCCGATATACCCATCGTCTACACGGACCCCGGTTCCGATCACGCGCTGGGTGTCATCGCGCACGGAGTGCAGAACGAGTTGACGTTGTACGTCGCGCCCGTCGCGTCGCTGGGCGCGGCCGACACTCCCTGGAAGAAAGTGTGTGACGTGGAGGACGCCGTCACCGGTGCTGTGGCCGGCGGTGGGAACCTCTACTTGCTGACCCACAAGGACGCGCCGCGGTTCAAGCTCGTCAAGACGAGCATCTCGGCGCCCGACGTCTCCAAGGCCGAGGTGGTCATACCCCAGAGCGGCGCGGTCCTGGCCGCCGTAGCGGCCGCCAAGGACGCCGTATACGTTCAGACGAGGGACGGCGTGTTCGGGAAGCTCATGCGCGTCCCGTACAACGCCGCGCCGGAAACGGTTGCCCTGCCGTTCGACGGGACAGTCGAACTTTCGGCGGCCGAGCCCAGGTGCGACGGAATATTCCTGACGATGGCCGCCTGGACCAAGGCCCCGCAGGTGTATTCGTACGACCCGGCCACCAAGCAGCTGGCCAACACCGGGCTTCAGCCCGCGGCCGAGTTTGACCTGCCCGAGAGCGTCGAGTCCGTGGTAGTGATGGCGAAGAGCCACGACGGCACGGCGGTCCCGCTGTCGATAGTGTACAAGAAGGGCATCAAGCTGGACGGCTCGAATCCGACCTTGCTGTCGGGCTACGGCTCATACGGGATACCGCAGGAGCCGTGGTACGTCCCGAGAACGCTGGCCTTCCTCGAAAGGGGCGGCATACTTGCCACCGCGCACGTCAGGGGCGGCGGCGAATACGGCGAGGACTGGTACAAAGCGGGCTACAAGGCGACGAAGCCCAACACGTGGAAAGACTTCATCGCCTGCGCGGAGTACCTGATAGAACACAAGTACACTTCGCCGTCTAAGCTGGCCGGCACCGGCGGAAGCGCGGGCGGCATCCTCATAGGCCGGGCGATGACCGAGAGGCCGGAGCTTTTCGGAATGGCCATACCTCAAGTCGGGTCTCTGGACATGCTGCGGGCCGAGACGACTCCGAACGGCGTCCCGAACATTCCGGAGTTCGGCTCGGTCACGACCGAGGAGGGTTTCAAAGCGCTTTACGAGATGAGCGCTTACCACCACGTCGAGGACGGAGTGAAGTACCCGGCCACCATGCTCACCCACGGTATCAACGACCCGCGGGTGGAGCCGTGGGAAACGGTCAAGATGGGCGCCCGTCTTCAGGCCGCGACCGCCAGCGGCAAGCCGGTGCTCCTCCGCATCGACTACGAGGCCGGACACGGAATCGGAACGACGAAGAAACAGATCCAGGAAGAGATGGCCGACATCTGGGCGTTCATGTTCTGGCAGGCCGGCGTCCCGGGGTTTCAGCCGGTAATGGGAAAGTAGAATGTCGAGTAAGGCACGCAAGGGTGTCGTGAAACGCGCCGGCCGTCGCAGCGGCAACACGTCCGCGCAGTCTGCGGCCGGCCTGGCCAGGAGTCCCGCGCGGCCGGACCACGGCGGCGACCTCAAGCAGGCTCTGTCTGAAATCAAGGTTCTCCGCAGCCACTGCAAGGACCTCGACCAGGCGCTGGCCAAGTCGCGACGGGCCAACGACCAGATGAGGAGGACCCTGGCCAGCTATCAACTGCTTTTCGCGGACTCACTCAACCCCATTTTCATCATCAATGACAAGGGGCAGTTCCTCACCGTCAACAATGCGGCGCTACGATTCACCGAATGCAGCCTGAAGGAGCTCAAGAAGAAGAAACCCTGGGAGCTGGGGCCGCCCGACAAACGAGAGCAGCAGAAGAAGGTATTCTCCACGTTCAAGGGCCGGAGGACGGCGGAGATGGATTTTCTCATCAACGGCCGCCTCAAGACCGTCCTGCTCAATTTGCTGCCCGTCACGCTGGGCAGGTTCTCGCTCCTCTATGTGGTGGGCCAGGACCTCACGGAACGCCGGCGGATGGAGCAGGCCCTGCGGGACAGCGAGGCGACCGCGCGCGCGCTGCTCGAGGCCCCCACCGATTCGGTGTTTCTGATCGACAGGCTGGGGAAGATCTACGCGTGCAACGAAACCGGAGCCCGACTGTTCGGCAAGAAACCGGGCGAGCTCATCGGCACCGACGGTTACGAAATGATGGGCAAGAAACTCGGAAAACGGAGGGGCCCGTGGATGGAGAAGGTGTTCGATACCGGCGAATCAGTCCGACTCCAGGACGAACACGCCGGGCACCATTTTGACACGGTCATCTTTCCGGTACACGACGCGGAGGGCAAAGTAGTCAGGGCGGCAATTATTTCGCGCGACATCTCAGACATGAAACGGGCCGAACAGGCCCTGGCGCACAGCGAGGCCAATGCGCGCGCGCTGGTCGAGGCTCCAACGGATTCGGTGTTTCTGATCGACCGGGCTGGAATGATCTACGCGTGTAACGAGACCGGCGCACGCAGGTTCGGCAAGAGACCTGACGAGCTCATAGGTACGGTGGGTTACCGGGCGATAGAAAAGGAGGCCGGAGGGAGGAGAAGGGCGTGGGTCGAGCAGGTATTCGATGAGGGACAACCCGTTAGGTTCCAGGATGAACGACAGGGGGCCTACTTTGACACTGTGATCTACCCGGTGTTCGACGCTGCGGGCAACGCGGTCAGGGCTGCGGTTGTGGCGCGCGACATAACTGACCTGGAGCTCGCGCGGAGAGAGCTCGACCGCAAGGAGGCCATGCTCGGGGAGGCACAGGCAATCGCGCATCTCGGCAGCTGGGAAAGCGACATAACCACTGGCCGCGAGCGTTGGTCGGATGAGCAGTACCGCATGTTCGGGTTTGAGCCGGGGTCGGTGGAACCCACGTTTGAACTGTTCAAGAGCCTTGTTCATGTTGACGACCGGGAGAGATTGCTGCACATCACGTCAGCCAGCATCGCGAAGAAAGAGCCGTACGAGCTTGACTTTCGCATAGTCAGGCCTGACGGCACCGTACGTTGGCTTCACTCCACAGAGAAGATATTCGCCGACGAACAGGGGCGCGCGGTCAGGGCGGCCGGCACAAACATGGACATCACGGACAGGAAGCTGGCCGAGAAGGCGGCGGCCGAGAGCGATGCGGTAGCCAAGGCCCTGTTTGAATCTCCGACCGACGCCGTCTTCCTGGTGTCGACTGACCACGTATATCTTGACTGTAACGAAGTGGCCGCGCGAATGCTCGGAAAGACACCTGCGCAGGTGCGGAGGATGAACAGACGCGAGCTGATGCCTGTCGAGGCCGCAGAAGAGCAGGCTCGACGTGTCGAGACAGTCGTGCGGACAAGAATGCCTGTCCGCTTTGAGATAGAACACGCCGAAGTGTCTTATGACGTAACGATCTACCCGATTCTCGATGCGTCGAACGAAGTGAGCAAGGTCGTCGTGGTCGGCCGCGACGTCACGGAATTGAAGAGGGCTCAGAAGGAACGGAGCGACCTGCGGGAGCAGCTCCTCCACGCGCAGAAACTGGAAAGTCTGGGAATCCTGGCCGGCGGCATCGCGCACGACTTCAACAACCTGCTCACATCCATCCTCGGGCAGGCGGACCTCACGCTGATGACTCTTCCGTCCGGCTCTCAGGCCCGGCCGTCTCTCGAAGAGATTGTGAAGACGACTCGCCGCGCCGCCGGCCTGACAAACCAGTTGCTGGCCTACTCGGGTAAGGGCCAGTTCGTCACTCGGGTCGTGGACCTGGGCGAGACAGTTAAGGAGATGGCGAACCTGCTGCAGGTGTCCGTGTCCGGGAAGGTCACCCTCAAGCTCGATTTGTCCACCGGCGTCCCAGGCATCGAGGCGGACGTGTCACAGCTTCGTCAGGTCGTGATGAACCTGGTCATGAACGCGGCCGAGGCTCTCGCAAACGGAACGGGAGCGGTTTCGGTCTCTGTCGGCGTCAGACAATTCGACCGGGTGTTCCTTGCCGGGGACGTGCTCGACCGGAACCTCAGCCCCGGCACGTACGTTTACCTGGAGGTGAAGGACACCGGCTGCGGCATGAAACCCGAGCTCATAGAGAAGGCGTTCGACCCGTTCTTCAGCACCAAGTTCTCGGGCCGCGGGCTCGGGCTGGCGACGGTCCTCGGGATCGTGAAGGCGCACGACGGCGCGATCAGGCTGGACAGCGTGCCCGGGAGGGGCACCACTTTCACAATCCTGTTCCCGCCGTCCGAGAAACCGCCGGAGAAAGAAGACGAGAGAAGAGAGCCGGTCCCCGGAATGGTCGGGTCGGGCACGATACTCCTCGTGGACGACGAGGACATCGTGCGACAGCCGGCGAGCAGGTTGATTGCGCGGCTGGGGTTCTCGGTCCTCACCGCTACCAACGGCAGAGAGGCGCTGGAAGTGTTCCGGGCCAATCCGGACAGCATCAAGTGCGTCATCCTGGACCTCACCATGCCCGAGATGAGCGGCGAGGAAGCGTTCCTGGAATTGAGGCGGATGAAGAGCGATTTGAAAGTGATACTGTCGAGCGGGTACGGCGAGACGGAGAGCATACGCAGTTTCCCCGGACGGGGTCCTGACGGCTTCCTTCAGAAACCTTACCGGCTGGAGCAGCTTGCCGCGAAACTGAGAGAGGTCCTGGACGAAGGAGGAAAAGCCGTTTCGGATTGACGGTCAGTCGTGGGCATCACAGAAACCATCTTTCAGAACATAATCCGCCTGATCGATGCCACGGGATACCCCGGCGTGGGCTTCCTGATGATGCTCGAGAGCATGGTCGCGCCCGTACCCAGCGAGGGCGTCATGCCTTTCGCCGGATGTCTGATTGCCACCGGACGGTTCACGTTCTTCTGGGTGGGAGTGTGGAGCACGCTCGGAAGCATTGTGGGTTCGCTGCTGTCCTACGCGGTGGGCTATTACGGCGGCCGGCCGTTCGTAACCCGTTTCGGCAAGTACTTGTTGTTGAGCCTTCACGACCTGGAGGTGACTGAACGGTTCTTCCACAGGCGCGGCTCAATCACGATCTTCATAGCCAGGTTCGTGCCGGTGATCCGTCACCTGATCTCGATCCCTGCGGGGATGGGCAGGATGAACCTGCTCCAGTTCTCGCTCTACACGATCGTCGGGGCGTGCATCTGGAACATGTTCCTGGCCTGGCTGGGCTATCACATGGGCACGCACTGGGAGCTGATACACGAGTACGGCCGGCAGATCGACATCTTCATGATCGTACCGGTGTCCGTCGCGGTCTACTTCTTCGTCAAGACTCACCGAAAGAGGAAGGCGAGACTGTCCTGACGCGGCGCGACGGCGAGTCATGGTGCCGTCCCGCGACGACTCGCCGCGCCGCTGCGGCCGCGGGCATCTATTTATCTATCCCCATCACGTCAAGCAGAAACGCGTACATGAACGCCGTTTCCCGGTACGCCCTGTAGCGACCGGACACCCCGCCGTGGCCGGCTTCCATCTTCGTCCTGAACAACAAGGGATTCCCGTCCGTCTTCTTCGCGCGAAGCCTGGCCACCCACTTGGCAGGCTCCCAGTACTGCACCTGCGAATCCTGGAAACTGGTCGTCACGAGGAGAGCGGGATACGCCCTGGCATCGACGTTGTCGTACGGAGAGTATGACAGCATATAGTCGTAGTATTCCTTCTGATTGGGATTGCCCCACTCGTCATACTCCGACGTGGTGAGCGGGATGTCCTCGTCCAACATGGTGGTCACTACGTCCACAAAGGGCACCGCGGCCACCGCCGCCCGGAACAGGTCCGGACGCATGTTGACCACGGCTCCTATCAAGAGCCCCCCGGCGCTGCCGCCCGACACGCACAGTCCTCGCGGGCTGGTGTATCCCTGCCCGATCAGGAACTCCGCGCACGCGATGAAGTCGGTGAACGTGTTCTTCTTCTTGAGAAGCTTGCCGTCTTCGTACCACTGCCTGCCCAGCTCCTCCCCGCCTCGGACGTGGGCAATCGCGTACACGAAACCCCTGTCCAGCAGGCTTATTCCGTAGGCGTCGAACGTGACGTCCCAGCTGTACCCGTACGACCCGTACCCCCAGAGCAAGAGCGGGTTATCGCCGTTCTTCGCCAGCCCCTTTCGGTACACCAGGGAAATGGGCACGCGGGCGCCGTCTTCGGCCGGAGCGTACAGCCGCTCTGTCACGTAGTTCTCCGGGTCGAACCCGCCGAGGACTTCCGCCCGCTTGAGCAGGGTCTTCTGTCTTGTCTCCATCTCATAGTCGTACACCGAGTTCGGAGTCGTCAGGGACGAGTAGGTGTACCTGAGAACCCGCGAATCCAGCATGAAGTTCTCGCCCAGCGAAGCCGTGTAGGCCGGCTCGCCGAAATCCAGGTAGTGCTCCGCCGCGCCGTTCCACGGCGTGACGCGTATCTGGCTGAGTCCGTTCTTGCGCTCCGCCGCCACAAGAAAGTCTCTGAACACCTGGAAGCTCTCCAGAAGAATGTCGCCGCGGTGCGGTATCACCTCGACCCAGTTGGCCTTCGCGGTGGCGGCGACCGGCGTCTTCATCAGGCGGAAGTTCTTGGCCAGGTAGTTCGTGCGGACGTAGAAGAAGTCGCCGTAGTGGTCCACCTGGTACTCGTGCTCGGCCTCCCTCGGGAGGAAGACCGCGAACGTGTCCAGCGGGCTATCGGCGTTCAGGAAGCGGTACTCGGAGCTCAGCGTCTGCTCACATTCTATCAGGATGTACTTCGTCGACTTTGTCCTCGACACAGAGCAGCTGAAAGTCTCGTCTTTTTCGTCGTAGACGAGCTCGTCCTGCCGCGCGTCGGTTCCCAGAATGTGCCTGTATATCAGGTGCCACCTGAGCGTGACCGGGTCCTGTTTTGTGTAGAAGAGCGTCCTGTTGTCGTTCGCCCACGCAATGTTGCCAGTTACGTCGGGAATGGTGTCGCCGAGTGTTTCTCCGGTCAGAAGATTCTTGAACTGTACCGTGTAGAACCTGCGTCCGGAGTAATCCACGGAGAAAGCGAGGATGTCCTGGCCGGAGCTGACGGCCCTCTGCCCCACCGAGCAGAAGGCGTGTCCCTCCGCCAGCTTGTTCGCGTCTATCATCACTTCTTCCTGCGCTTCCAGCGAGCCCTTCTTGCGGCAGAAGATGGGATACTCCCCACCTTCTTCGGTGCGGGTGTAATAGAAATAGTCGTCCTGCCTGTACGGCACCGAAATGTCAGTCTGTTTTATCCGGGTCTTGAACTCCGCGAAAAGAGTCTCCTGGAGCGCCTCTGTGTGGCGCATCACACCGTCGGTGTATGCGTTTTCCGCGTTCAGATACCCGACAACGTCGGGGTTGTCCCGCTCCCTCATCCAGTAATATTCGTCGACCCTGACGTGCCCGTGCTTTTCGAGCGTCACGGGCGAAACGCGAGCTACCGGTGGTTTCATCTCGTTCTCGTCTCCATCCCCTGACAATCCCGGGGCCGCGACAGCATCAGACACGGCAGAAACAGGCATAGCAAGGTTAATGCGCGCGCGGCAGGCCAGGCCATAACTATCCTCCGTTTCAACGACGTGACGGCACGAGGGCTTCCCGCCGTGCCTCCATGATTGTAAACCAAGTCTACAGGGACTTTGATTATGTTTCCACTCGATGGTAGTCTGATAGTCGCGAGGCGGGGCGGTAGTCCCACCCACCCGGACGCCGCGCGACAATCGCCGCCGGCCCCGCGGCGGCGCCGACACCAGGGGATTCCGCGGAGTAATATGGAATCAGGTTCAGATTGGTTTCACAGAATGCCTAAGCTGGAGCTGCACCTTCACCTCGAGGGTGCGATTCCCCACGACGCGCTGTGGCAGCTCATACAGAAATACGGCGGAGACCCGACCGTCCCCGGCCAGAGGGCGCTCGAGCGCAAGTTCCAGTATCGCGACTTCCCCGGCTTCATACAGACGTGGCTCTGGAAGAACACTTTCTTGCGCGAGTACGAGGACTTCACGTTTGTGGCGGAGGCCCTGGCGCGGAGCCTCGCCGCGCAGAACATCCTGTACGCCGAAGTGTTCTTCTCGCCGGGTGACTTCGCGCGTTTCGGCCTGAAGACCCAGAAGATCGCCGAGGCCGTACGGAGCGGCCTGGCGAGGGAACGACGCGTGGAAGTCGCGCTCGTAGCGGACCTCATACGGGATTTTCCGCCAGACAACGCCGCCAGGACGCTGGCCGAGATAGCCGAGGTCCGGAATCTGGGGATTGTGGGCGTGGGCCTCGGAGGTTCCGAGCAGGAATTCCCGCCTGAGCCGTTCGCGGGCGTCTACGAGGAGGCTCGGAGGCGAGGATTCAGGACGACCGCGCACGCCGGCGAGGCGGCCGGCAGCGAGAGCGTCTGGGGCGCCCTGAGAAGTCTGCGCGCGGAGAGAATCGGCCACGCCACCAGGGCCGAGGAGGACGAGAGTCTGCTGGAACATCTCGCCAGACACCGAATCCCGCTGGAGCTTTGCCCGGTCTCGAACGTCAGGACCGGCGCGGTTCAAAGACTGGAGGACCATCCCGTGCGGCGCTATTTCGACCGCGGGCTTCTGGTCACAATCAACACCGACGACCCGGGCATGTTCGGCAATTCCCTCGCCGGAGAGTACAGACTGCTCGAGGAGCGGCTTGGCTTCTCGCGCGAGGAGATACGCCGGCTGGTCCTGAACGCGCTGGAGGCCTCGTGGCTGGCCGCAGCAGACAGGGAACGCATGCGCAGTGTGGTCACCGGACACCCCGAATGGCAGTGACCTGTCCGCGCAGTGACCCCACGTCTGGTCAGCCGCACAACCCAGTGAACTCGCCCGCGTCCGGAAACACCTACACCCACAATCCCTTGAATCTAAACCCGGTTTGTGATATGATAACGCAAATTGATAATCGTGGTTAACCTGTGCCGCGACGGTCCGGCACCCGCGCATCGAGAGCCGGATGGACCCTTGCGTTATCCCGGCGCAGGCAGTTGTGTGTGCTGGCGGTGGAGACTGTGCATTGCGAGTGAGATGCCAGTCGCGCGCGAGTCAGGCGCTACAGGATTCCGCCCCGATCCGCCACGACTACATCCCGCCCGCTTATTTCCCGCAGGTTCCCCGCCCCGCGGCAGTTCATGTCGCGCCAGCTGACGTTTGATCGTTAGTCCTCTTGCCACGTTCATTCCGCGGCCCACCCAGGAAGGAGGCTGGAATCAAGTGAAGACGAGAGAATCTCGACTCTGTCTGATTGTCATCGCGGCGCTGACAGTCACCCTGCTCTCACTGCCGCTCTCCGCGGCCCACGCGGTCATGACAAAGGCCACCATGCCCCAGCTCACCGCCGGCGCTACGGCGATAGCCCGGGGACACGTCGTGGACGTCGTGTCCAAGTGGAACGACGACCGGACCACCATCTACACCTACACGAGCATCGTGGTGAGCGACTGGCTCAAGGGCACGGGACCCAAGGCCATCACCATCCGTACGCCTGGCGGTGAGGTCGGCGACATAGGCCTCTGGGTCGAAGACGTGCCCGTCTTCTTCAAGGGCCAGGAGGTGTTGACGTTCGTGAAGCCGGTCGAGGAACAGCCGTTCATGCAGGTGCACGGATTGTATCAAGGCAAGTTCACCGTCGAGAACGGCAAGGTCGTCGAGGCCGGACTTCCTGTCGCAGACTTTGTCAGCATGGTCGCGTCCGTGGTACGGGCGCAGGAGAAAGAGCTGAACCAAAAGTAGGCGGATCCCGCTCCCAAGCGGTTGCGCCCGCGCCGCCACGGCGGTACAACCGCGCGGCCGCTACGGACACCCCATGACGCCATCGAGGTGACTGCAATGACCCCCAAGAAAACACACGCGCTTCTGTCTGTTTTCATCCTTGGCGCGGCGATCGCTCTCGCGGGCGCCGGCATGAGTCCGCGTGCTGCTACCGCGGCCTGCCCCCAGGGCACCTGCGATACGGGTTGCACGACCGACTATTATTACTACACGGGCAACCACTGGCGCGAGAGCCAGATGCCGGTCCCGTATTACATAAACCAGAACGGCGCAGCCGACTGCACCGGTGACGAGTTCTGGGCCGTACGGAGGTCTGCGAATAACTGGGAGGATCTCCACCAGACATTCTGGTCCACATGCTACGAGGGCACAACCAACAAGCACTCTAACGCCCACGCCGGCAGCCCGACCAAGGACGGATACAACGTCATATCGTGGGAGGACCTGGGGGGCGGCTCGCCCCTAGCCCTGGGCAGGTCGTATGTCTGGTACGGCGTGTCCGGCGATTCCATAATCGAGGGCGACATCTCGCTCAACAACAACGCCGCGGTGTCGTGGTCGGCCTTCAAGGTCGACTCGTGCGCCGCGGACTGCTTCGATGTCGAGAACATTACTACGCACGAGTTCGGGCACTGGTTCTACCTGGGCCACTCCTGCGACGTGACCGCGACAATGTACTGTTACGGGGACACTCTCGAGACTATTAGAAGAAGTCCCGAGGAGTGCGACGTCCTGGGCATGAAGGGCAAGTACACGCACGCCGCCGGCGACGCCCACGTAGTGCCCGGGTGCTGGCCGATTTCTCTGGACGACGACATCCTCACGAACCCGGTGCTGGGCGACGTGAACCGTGACGGCAACGAAGAGGTCGTGTTCGCCACCGAAGACGGCAATGTCCACGTCATGCTGGGCAGCGGGGACGAAGCCGGTGGCTGGCCGCAGTCAGTGGGAATCCGAACGGAGAGCTCGCCCGCGCTGGGAGACATCGACGCTGACGGCTGGCTGGAGATCATCATCGGCTCCGAGAGCGACAGCGTGTATGCACTCAACTACAACGGTTCCAGGCAGGCCAACTGGCCGAAGGGAACCAAGAACGACGTGAGGAGCTCACCGGCAGTCGGGGACATCGACGCTGACGGTGCTCTGGACGTCGTGTGCGCCTCGACAGACTCGTGCGTCTACGCCTGGGACGGTTTCACGGGCAATCTCATACCCGGCTGGCCGGTCAAGCTGGGACAAATTCCGCTGGCCGGGCCGGCTCTGGCCGACCTGAACGGCGATGACAGTCTGGAAGTCATCATCACCGGGTACAACAACTATGTCTACGCCCTCAAGCCGCACGGCGCCAACCTCGCCGGCTGGCCCAAGTTCACGGGACGGCGTGTCTACGAGCGCGTGGCCGTCGGTGACATAGACGGAGACACGCAGTTCGAGGTTGTGGCGGTCGCGCCCTGCGACACCGTCTACGCGTGGAACGCGAACGGCAGCGTATGCGCCGGTTGGCCCGTATACCTTCCGTGCCTCCTGGGTAACTCCGCCCCCAGCCTGGGCAATCTCGACGTCGACGCCGCGCTGGAGATAGTGTTCGGGTCGGACATGGATTCGGTGTACGCATACAACGGCGACGGCGGACGG
Source organism: uncultured bacterium (assembly GCA_964570935.1). Taxonomy (GTDB): domain Bacteria; phylum Eisenbacteria; class RBG-16-71-46; order JAFGJU01; family JAFGJU01; genus JAFGJU01. The sequence goes on along the minus strand of CAZMZP010000015.1, from coordinate 7,499 downwards.
CTGACCGGCTGGCCGAAGTACGCCGGCGGAGACGTCAAGGGCTCGCCCGTCATCGTGGACATAGACGCGGACAACGCCTACGAGGTGGTCGTGGCGAACGAGTCGGGTAAGATGTACGCGTTCAACGGCAACGGCACGTCAGTGAGCGGCAACTGGCCGAAGACGCTTCCGCAGCAGAATTACGCGCGAAGCCCGGCCATCGGCGACATAAACAACGACTCCGAGCTGGACCTCGTGGTCGGCAGCGGGAATCCCGCCTACCTGTTCGCGTACAGCCTAGGCACAGTGTTCGACGCCGACGCGTATCAGTGGCGCATGTACGGGCACGATTGGAACAGAACGTCGCGGTACGGGTTCGCCCCATCCGCTCCAAGCGTGGTTGTGTTCGGCGACCTGATTGCCGACCTGAGTCACTGGCAGAGGTGGGGCTACGGCGCGTCCTACGTCGACCTCTCGACGCAGTACAACAGCCCGCCCTACAGCATGTGTCTGATCGGAAGTCCGATGGCTGGCTCTTCCGCGATGGCCCAGTCCGATGTCATCACTCCTGATTTCTCGAAACCGTACGAGCTCAGGTTCGCCTTCACGTACGACGGCGTCATGATGAATAACTGGATCGTGTTCGGCCACATCCGCATACGTTTGATGGACATGAATGCCCCGCTGTTCTTCGACATAGCGGGCGGCTGGTCAACGTTGATACCCAGCGGCTCGCCGTTTTCCGACTACTGTTTTCCGGGGGCCTTCACGCAGTTCCGGATTACTGTCGACCCGCCGACGCGGACGATTGTGGTGTATGCGGACGACTATCCCATGGCCAGCGTCGAGTACCTGGCCAGCCTGGTCCCGGGGAATCGCATCCTGATAGAGGACTCCGAATACGAGGACGAATACCTCTACGCCTTCTACGACGACTTCGAGGTGATCGGCAGCCTGTCGCCTGCGGTCGGCGTGGAGAGCGCACCGCCGGGGGCGCCGCTGGTCAACGTTCTATACCAGGGCTATCCCAACCCGATGAACCCCACGGCCACCATCCAGTACTCCGTGAGAGAAACTGGCCGGGTGACACTTCGTATGTACGACGTCGCCGGTCGCGTGGTGAGGGTGCTCGTGGACGAGCTCAAGCAGGCGTCACCGACACCCTACTCGGTTACCTGGGACGGCAGGAACGACAGTGGCGGCGGAGTGGCGAGCGGTGTCTACTTCTGCGTGATGGAGGCGAAGAATTTCGCGACCGCCAAGAAAATCGTCGTCCTGCGGTAGTGTCGCCGGCAGACGCATTCTTCTTGCGCACTGCCGCGGTTTCCGCTATGTTGCCCTCCGCAACGAAGAGGTCGTTGTGCGCAAACGGAGGTTTCCCATGGTTGTGCGACTAACGTTTATCGGCGTTGTTGTCTCCCTCGCGCTGTGCGCGCTGGCTGCCTGCGCCGTGCCCGCGTTCTCCGCGGACGCCGAGAACCCCTGCGTCAGGTGCCACTCGAAGCTCACGCCAAACATCGTCACAGACTGGAAACTCAGCAAGCACGGCCAGAACGACATCTACTGTTCGCAGTGTCACGGTGACCAGCACTCCTCCGCCCAGGACGTGGCCAAGGTCAGGATCCCAACGCCGGTCACGTGCGCAGAGTGTCACGAGGAGCGCGTCGAGCAGTTCAAGGCCGGAAAGCACGCCTTAGCGTGGGCGGCGATGAAGGCCATGCCGACGGCACACTGGCAGCCCATGGCCCTGACCGAGGGCATGAAGGGCTGCGGCGGCTGCCACAAGATAGGCCTCAAGACGGAGGCAGAGATCGCGGGTCTCAAGAGGGAGGGCGCGGGTTTCGGACTGGCCTCCTGCGACGCCTGCCACACCAGGCACCTCTTCAGCGTGAAGGAGGCCAGCCAGCCCCAGGCCTGCCAGACCTGCCACATGGGCTTTGACCATCCCCAGTGGGAGATGTACTCGTCGTCCAAGCACGGCGTGCGCTATCTGCTCAAGCAGAACGGCGTGCTGCCCGCCGACGCGGCGGCGCCAACCTGCCAGACCTGCCACATGGTGGAGGGTAATCACAAGGTCAGGACTGCTTGGGGATTCCTGGCGGTACGGCTCCCCATGCCCGAGAACAAGCAGTGGGCGGCAGACCGGGCGACCATACTCCAGGCGCTCGGAGTGCTCGACCCGGACGGCAACCCGACTGCCCGTCTTGACCTGGTGAAGGCGGCAGATGTGGCGCGGCTCACCCAGGAGGACTGGCAGCAGGAAAGGACCACGATGCTCCAGACCTGCACACAGTGCCACTCCGGCAATTTTGCCAGCGCCGAATTGAAGAAAGGCGACGACATGATCCGCGAGGCTGATTGCCTCATGGCCGAGGCCATCCATATCGTGGCCGATCTGTACAAGGACGGCGTGCTGGAGAAGCCCGCCAGCTACGCGTCTTCTTTTCCGGACCTCCTGACTTTCCACGACGCCCCGACGCCCGTGGAGCAGAAACTCTTCGTGATGTTCCTGGAGCACAGGATGAGGTCCTTCCAGGGTACGTTCCACGCCAACCCGGACTACGCGCTGTGGTACGGCTGGAGCGCCATGAAGATGGACCTGGCCGAGATAAAGTCCGTGGCCCAGGAAATTAGAAGGGTGCACGAGACAGTCAAGAAGAAGTAGGTTGGTGCGCCCGTGCCCGCCCGGACTCGCGGGGCGGGCCTCAGTTTGACTCTCACAACACTACAGTTTGAGATGGCCGCCAAGCGGCCATCTCGGTTTTGCGGCGCCGTCGTGGTTCATCCTGTGGCGCATGGCGCAATCCGCTGCCATGACAATGATTACGAACGTCGTCCGCCGCCAATCATGGCCCCCTTTCGACCTCTGGCGGCGGGGCGTCCTGCTCTTGCCCATGGCCTTCCGTTATGATATTCTTCTCTGGTTTGTTCAGTTGAATAAGCTCTAAGTCGTTCCGGAAGGGGGACTCCGACATGTACATACTCTGGATCGTCATCGCCGCCATCGCAGTTGCGATTTTCGTCCTCTGGGCCCTGAACTACCGAAAGGTAAGCCCCAACCAGGCCCTCATAATCTCGGGAGGGAAGAGGCGCACGATCATCGATCCCGACGGTGCGAAGCGCACCATCGGGTACAGGCTCCAGATCGGCGGCGGCACTTTCGTGATGCCTCTCATCGAGCGGGCCGAGGTCCTTCCGCTGGACATCTTCTCCCTCTCCGTGAAAACCACCGACGTCCTGACGGCCCAGGGCGTGCTCTTGACCGCAGAGGCCCAGGGACAGGTTCGGGTGGCCGACGAGGAGCATTCCATCAGGCTGGCCGCCCAGCAGTTCCTGTCCACCGGCGCGGACGGCATAAAGTCCGTGTCGGTAGAGGTGTTGGAAGGCCACCTGAGGGCGGTCCTCGGCGCCATGTCCGTGGAGGATATCTACCAGCACCGCGAGGAGTTCGCCACGCGGGTCAAGAAGGCCGCATCCGAGGACTTCGCGCGCATGGGCCTGATGCTGGTCGCGTTCTCCCTGAAAGATATTTCCGACAAGCAGGGTTACATAGAGGCGCTGGGTGCGCCGCAAATAGCCCAGGTCAAGCGCGACGCGGCGGTGGCGCAGGCGGAGACCGAGAAGGACGCCGCCATCAAGTCGGCCGTCGCCCGCAAGGACGGCGACATAGTCAGACTCAACGCCGAAGTGGAGATAGCGGCCGCGTCCAGGGACTTCGAGGCCAGGCGCGCGGAATTCCAAACGATTGTGAACCAGAAGCGGGCCCAGGCCGACCTGGCGTACGAGCTGGAAAGGGTCAAGATGACCCAGCAGCTGAAGCTGGAAGAGGCCCAGGTCAAGATGATAGACAAGGAAAAGTCGATCGAGCTCGAGACCAAGGAAATCGTGAGAAGAGAGAAAGAGCTCGAGGCCACGGTGAAGAAGCCGGCTGACGCAATGGCGTACCAGGCGAAGCTCGAGGCCGAGGCAGACGCGTACAAGAAGGAGCTGGAGGCCAAGGGTAAGGCCGCCGGCATCCGGCTGTACGGCAACGCGGAGGCGGAGGCGACCGCGGCCAAGGGTGAGGCAGAGGCGAAGACGATGATGAAGAAGGCCGAGTCCTGGTCCAAGTACAACGACGCGGCCGCCTACGAGACCCTGATGCGCACCCTGCCCGAGCTGGCCAGGGCCGTGTCCGAGCCGCTGTCCAAGGTAGAGAAGATCGTGCTGGTCGGCAACGACGGCGTTTCGGGCGCGTCGAAGATAACGGGCCAGGTGGCGAGCGTGATCGCCCAGCTTCCGGCCATCGTGGAGTCGCTCACCGGGACCGATATAAAGACCTACCTCGAGAACCTTCCGCGGCCGCGCCACGGCAGGTCGGGAGAAAGAGGGACTTCCGGCAGTGAGACCGGCAGGAGCGGGGAGAAGAGCAAAGAAGGAATGATCGACTGACGACCCTTTGGCGGCCCGGTCCGCCAGACGAGTCCAAGAACGGCGGGTTCACAAATGTCACAAGCTTCCGAGATGCTGTCAGAAAGAGTAAATCGCATCGGCCTTTCTCCGACTCTTCGCATTTCCGGCACCGCCAAGCAGATGGCGGCGGAGGGCATAGATGTCATAGACCTGAGCGTCGGCGAACCGGACTTCCCGACACCGTCTAACGTCAAGGAGGCCGGAAAGCGGGCCATAGACGCCAATTTCACGAAGTACACCGCCAACGAGGGCACGGCCGACCTGAGGCGCGCCATCATCGAGAAGCTCCGGCACGACAACGGCCTGGAGTACAAGCTCGACGAGATCCTGGTGTCTCCCGGCGCGAAGTGCAGCCTTTACAACCTCTCGGTTGCGCTGTTCAACGAGGGCGAGGACGTCATCATCCCGACCCCCTGCTGGGTGTCGTACCCGGACCAGGTGCGCCTGGCGAAGGCCAACCCGGTGTTCGTACGCACCAGGGAGGAGAACGGGTTCCGTCTGACGCCGGAAGACCTGCGGGCGTCGCTGACGTTCAACACCAAGGCCCTGATCCTCAACTATCCGTGCAACCCCACCGGCGCCACTTACTCGCGCGAGGATTTAGAATCGCTGGCCGACGTGGCCGTCAAGGAGGGGCTTCTCGTCGTGGCGGACGAGATCTACGAGAAACTGGTGTACGACGGTTTCAGGTTCGTGAGCATCGCGTCGCTCAACGAGAAGATCAAGAAACAGTGCGTGATAATAAACGGCGTGTCCAAGGCGTACTCGATGACGGGCTGGAGAGTGGGCTACGCGGCCGGACCGAAAGAGATAATCGCCGCCATGTCCAAGGTCCAGAGCCACAACACGTCGAACCCGACGTCTATTTCGCAGATGGCGACTCTGGAGGCGCTGAAGGGCTCGCAGCTCGAGGTCCCGAGGATGGCGGCCGAGTTCCAGCGCCGCAGAAACTACATCGTGCACAGGATGAGGGCCATCCCCGGCGTCTCGTGTTACGAACCCAAGGGAGCCTTCTACCTGTTCCCTAACGTCTCGTACTTCTTCGACAGGCAGTTCCAGGGAGCTCAGATCCGGAACTCCTACGGCCTGTCGTACTACCTACTCAAGGAGGCCAGAGTGGCCGTGGTGCCCGGCGAGGCCTTCGAGGCGGAGGGGTTCATCCGGCTTTCTTACGCGACCTCGATGAAGAACATCGAAGAGGCCATGAATCGCATTACGAAGGCCCTGTCCATGCTGGAAGAGCCGAAGAAGGCCGCTCCCACCGTGCTCAACAATACCGTCACCAAGATGAAGACCTACGCCCCGACGGAGTTGGTGAGAGGTCTCGACATGAGGAACGCGCTGGTGGCCGAGTCCGAGGCTCACCTCAAGTACGATCATTACTACGAATGGAACGCCAGCATTTCCGGCGTGATGGTGCAGCTCAGGAGCAACAGCCCCCACCTGGCGGACTTCTGGGTGGAGAACTGGTACCCGGCGCAGCTGGAGGCCGACATCGAGCCGCACGCCATAATCTACGCGGTCAAGGACGTGCCCGGCAGGGAGCCAAGGACGTTCTACAACTCCGACTCTCACACCGGATTCGTGTTCAACACCGCTTACTACGGCCAGCTCCGCAGCCTGGCGATCGGCATGCTGGCTGATTTCACGGAGAAGACTTCGGGCATTCACGTCGTCCACGCCGGAGCAGTGGACTTCGGCGGGAAGGGCATTCTCGTCATGGCGCCCCCGAGGGCCGGCAAGTCAACACACCTGGCGGGGCTTCTGTCACGGAAGGACGCCCGGTTGGTGGCCACGGATTTCGTCTGCCTGAGGTACCTGGACAAGGAGATCCTGGCCGACGTGCCCGAGAGGAAACTCTACTTGAGGACTGACCTCATCGAGGAGCTGCCCCAACTGGGCCGGTTGTTCGACAAGAGCAAGCTGGAAAACGTCGTGACGAAAAGGGACGAGTGCGGTCACGAGTTCTGTCCCGACGTCGACTGCTGTAGGATTGACAGGGGCACGGGTTACTGCTACGCCGCGTCGCGGGAATCCAGGGCAATGCTGGACCCGTATTGGATAGGCGGCACGTCCGGCCACGCCAAGAGGACCTCGGTGGGGGCCCTGGTGGTGCTGTGCCGAGACACGTTGTCTCCGGCCGTCACCAGGCTTGAGCCCGAGGAGGCCGCGCGGAGGCTGGAGCAGGGAGATTTCGGCTCGGGCGGCGGTCCGGTCAGGTCGAACCCGTTCCTGAACCCCCATCTTCTTATCAGAGACTCGGACAGGCTGCAGCTGCAGCGGTACTTCTTCGGGAGACTCTTGCAGACAGTCCCCTGCTACCTCGTCAACACCGGCGCGGGTTCGGTCGAGAGCGTCCAGGCGAAACTGGCGGAGGTTCTGGACAAGGCCGCGACCGCGCGAGTGTAACCGGAACGACAGAGCGGACAAAAAACTGGGGCCAGATGCTACTCACATCTGGCCCTTTTAGTTCACCGGCGATTCTAGACCTCCGGCGCCGTCTTGTCTCGGCCCCGAGACTACATCGTCTTTCCTTCGATCTTTATGGGCGTGGCCGAGGCCGCGTCATACTTGCCGTCAACCACCTGGCCCACAAGCGTTCCGCACTTCGGCATCTCGTCGCCGTAGTAAGGGTTCCCAATCTTGTCCGTTTCCTGAACCCACGCCGCCTTGGCCATGTCGCAGTAGTACACGTAGGCAGGTCCGCCGTAGCCGAATCCCTGCACGTATTTCACCACGCTGGTCGAAATGCCCTTGAATCTCTCGCGCGCGACGGTCAGGTTGCCGGCCTTGAAGGCCGTCGCCGCGGACTCAATCTTCCTCAGGGCGTCGAGCTGGTCGGGCGACGCCTTTTCCTTCTTTATCTCGGCGCGCAGACTCTTGGCGTTTGCTGCGAGCTTCTTTGCCAGCGACCCGGTTCCCTCCACCTTGTCCCGCATCAGTAGATGCCTCATCTCGAAGTACGGCTTCAGGAACTTGCCCGAGTTGCCCGATTTCGCCATGATGCAGGAAGCCTCGGAGCCCTTGCCCGCCTTCATGGGGCAGGTCTTCGGGCATGCCTGGGCAAA
>CAZMZP010000014.1:0-7378 GCA_964570935.1 uncultured bacterium | reverse complement strand
GGGATGCCGAGCTTCTTGGCCGTCTCCTTGGCCTCGATCTTGTCGCCCATGATGCGGATATGCTCCGCCTTGGGGCCGATGAAGGCGATGTTGTGCTCGGCCAGAATTTCGGCGAAGCGGGCGTTCTCGGACAGGAATCCGTAGCCGGGGTGCACCGCGTCGGCGCCCTTTTCTTTGGCAGTGGCGATTATCTTCTCTATGTTGAGGTAGCTCTCTAGGGGAGGCGGCGGGCCGATGCAGACCGCCTCGTCGGCGAACTGCACGTGCAAGGCCGCCCTGTCCGATTCGGAATAGACCGCGACCGTGGGTATGCCCATCTCGCGGCAGGCTCTCATCACCCTGAGCGCGATCTCACCTCTGTTAGCGACAAGGATCTTGTTCATTTCGTCTCTCGTTATCCGTCTTCAGCCGCGCGGACAGTCGTGCGCGCCCCGCGCTGCTACCTGCCCGGCGACCAGCGGGGCCTGCGCTTCTCCAGGAACGCCTTCATCCCCTCCTGCCCTTCCTCGCTCACCCTCAAGTGCGCGATGGCCTCCGCCGTCATCTTCTTCACGTCATCGAAGCCCATGCCCGGCACAGTCCGCAGGAGCTCTTTGCAGATGCCGATGGCCTTCGGGCCGCTGGAGATGAGCCTGTCCACCAGGCCGGACACTGCGGCGTCCAGTTCAACAGGGGCGACCACCTCGTTCACGAGACCCAGACGCATCGCCTTCTCGGCGGTCAGGCGCTCGCCGGTGAGCATGAACTCCCTGCACGCACCCTCCCCCGCCTTGCGTATCACGTAGGGTGAAATGCAGGCCGGGACCAGCCCCAGCTTGACCTCGCTCAGACTGAACCTGGCCTCGGACGAAGCGATGGCGACGTCGCACGAAGCCACGAACCCCATGCCGCCCCCCACTGCGGCGCCGTTGACCCGGGCCACGGTGGGCAGCGGGAGCGAGTAGATGGAGTAGAACAGCTCCGAGATGTCCAGCGACTCCTTGAGATTCTCCTCGAAGGTGTAGTCCTTGACCCTCTTCATCCAGTTCAAGTCGGCGCCCGCGCAGAAACTCTTGCCCTCGCCGGTGAACACAACCACGCGGACGTCCGCGGACTTCTGGCTCGCGCGCTGCAGGATCGAGAACACCTCCAGCAGCTCGGTCACCATCTCGCCGTTGAAGGCGTTGTGGACGTCGGGTCTGTTGAGGACGACCCTGACTACCGGGCCTTCCAGCTTGCAGAGTATCGTGTTGTAGTTGTCACGGAACATCTGCCGCTCCCCGCCTGTCGTGCGCCGGCCGCGCGCCCCGGCGGTAACCGCCATGGGTTGCGCGCCCACCGAGCAACGCCTACATCCTGAACACTCCGAACCTGTGCTCGGGTATCGGAGTGTTGAGAGCCATCGAAATACCCAGGGCCAGGCACATGCGCGTGTCGGCGGGGTCTATTATGCCGTCGTCCCATAGTCGCCCGGTCGAGTAGTAAGCGCTGGACTCCTCCTCGTACTTCTTGAGGATGGGCTCCTTCATCTTGTCCTGCTCTTCCTGAGTCAGGGTCTTGCCCGACTTCTTCAGGGCGTCCACCTTGACCCTGACCAGAACGCTCGAAGCCTGCTCTCCGCCCATGACGCATATCTTCGCAGTGGGCCACATCCAGAGGAACCGCGCGCCGTAAGCCCTGCCGCACATCGCGTAGTTGCCCGCTCCGTACGAGCCGCCGACTATGACCGTGAACTTCGGCACGTCTGCGTTGGCCACAGCGTGCACCAGCTTGGCGCCGTCCTTGGCTATCCCGCCGTGCTCGTACTGGCGGCCGACTATGAATCCCGTGATGTTCTGAAGAAACACGAGCGGTATCTTCCTGATGGCGCACATCTCGATGAAGTGCGCTCCCTTGACGGAGCTCTCGGAGAAGAGCACGCCGTTGTTGGCAAGGATCCCCACCGGGAACCCCATCACGTGCGCGAACCCGCACACCAGAGTCGTGCCGTAGAGCTCCCTGAACTCGTGGAACCTGCTCCCGTCCACCACGCGGGCTATGACCTCACGGATGTCGAACTGCTTTCGCAGGTCCTTGGGCACGACGCCATACAGCTCCTTCGGGTCGTAGGCGGGGTCTTCGGGCTCGGCCAGGTCGAGCTGGAATTTCTGAGGCCGGTTCAGGTTCTCGACGATGTTCCTCGCGATCTCTATGGCGTGCGTGTCGTTCAGGGCGTAGTGGTCGCTCACGCCCGAGATTCTGCAGTGGACGTCGGCCCCACCCAGCTCCTCGTCGGTCACGTCCTCACCCGTGGCGGCCTTGACCAGCGGAGGCCCGCCGATGAAGATCGTGCCCTGCTGCTTCACGATGACGGTCTCGTCGCTCATGGCCGGCACGTAAGCGCCGCCGGCCGTGCAGGAACCCAGCACGACCGATATCTGGGGGATGTTCATGGCCGACAGACGTGCCTGGTTAAAGAAGATCTTTCCGAAGTGGTCTCTGTCGGGGAACGTTCCCGACTGGAGTGGCAGGAAGATGCCGCCGGAGTCGACGAGGTACACGCAGGGGAGGCGGTTTTCCATGGCCACTTCCTGAGCCCTGACGTGTTTCTTTATCGTCATCGGGAAGTAGGTCCCGCCCTTGACGGTCGCGTCGTTGGCCACGACCAGCACTTCCTTCCCGTGCACGACGCCCACGCCGGTCACCATGCTGGCGGACGGCGCCTCGTTCTCGTACATGCCGTACGCGGCCAGCGCGGAAAGCTCCAGGAACGGAGTGTTCCTGTCGAACAGCAGGTCGAGGCGCTCTCTGACCGTGAGCTTGCCCCTGGCCTTGTGCTTCGCCAGCGCCGCGGGCGGTCCGCCCTTCTTCACTTCCTCCAGGCGCTGCTTGAGGTCTGCCACGGCCTGTTCCATGAACCGCCGGTTCTCTTCGAACTCGGCGCTCGAGGGGTTCACCTTGGATTCGATCTGGTACATTCCGCAATCACCTTTCCGGACAAAGGCCCTCACAGAAAAGCGAGCTTGAAAACCGAGACCGCCCCACCGCGCCTGCGCCGACGCCCTCCGTCGGCCGCCGCGAGCTCCGGCCTACACGACCGGAACGCACTTGTAGCCGTAGCAGATGATGCCGGCGTCGCCGTCTTCCTGGATGCGCCTGAATTCGATCCTGACCCGCTGTCCCAGCCTTATCGAATCCAGCGGAACGTCCACTATCTGAGCGGTGATGGACACTCCGCCGTCCAGCTCGACTATGCCCACCGCGTATGGCGACTGGCCCGAGAACTGCGACGGAGCCACGCGGATGACCGTGTAGGTCTTGACGACTCCCTCGTCCGCCAGCTTGACCTTGTCGAACTTGCGGTTTCCGCACTTGGGGCATATCAGCCGCGGCGGGAAGCCGATTTTCCCGCAGCGCGTGCACTTTCCGGCCTCCAGACGGTATCTCTGAGGCATCTCTCTCCAGTATCGTGCCGGGAACATCACGCCACCTCCAGTATGTGAACCACGGTGCTTCCGCCCGTGCCGCCCATATTCTGCGCCAGTCCTCTCTTCGCGCCCTTGACCTGCCTCTTGCCCGATTCGCCCCGGAGCTGTTCGGTCAGCTCCACTATTTGCGCCACCCCGGTCGCTCCGACCGGATGGCCCTTGGACTTGAGGCCGCCGCTGGTGTTGACGGGTATCTTCCCGCCGAGTGCGGTCAGCCCGCTCTCCGCGGCCTTGCCGCCCTCACCGCGCTTGACAAAACCCAGCGCCTCAATGACACAGATCTCGGCGATTGTGAAGCAGTCGTGCACTTCGGCGAAGTGGATGTCCTCCGGCCCCACGCCGGCCATCTTATACGCCCTTTCCGCCGCGCGCTTCGTGGCGGCGAACTCGCTCAAATCCTGCCTGTCGTGGAGCGCGATGGAATCCGTGGAATGCCCCGACCCCACGACCCTCACGAACGGCTTCTTTGATATCTTCTTCGCCATGTCGAGCGGGCATATCACTACGGCGGCGGCGCCGTCCGTTATGGGCGAACAGTCGAGCACGCGGAGCGGGTCGGCCACGAGCACCGACTTCAAGACCCCGTCGACCGTGATTTCGTACGGGTACTGCGCCCTGGGGTTCATCGCACCGTGCCTGTGGTTCTTGACGGCCACGTGCGCCAGCTGCTCCCTGGTGGTCCCGAACCGGGCCATGTGCTCGTGCGCGACCATGGCGTAGAGACCCGGGAACGTGACCCCGTTGTACACCTCGTACTCCTGGTCGGCGGCGGTGGCCAGAGCGTAGGTAGCTCCGTCGCCGCTCACGTCGGTCATCTTCTCCACGCCCCCGACCAGCACGACGTCGTCCATGCCCGAGGCCACGTCCATCAATCCCTGCCTGAACGCGACGCCTCCGGACGCGCAGGCCGACTCGACTCTGGTGGCCGGAATCCCCGACCTGCCAAGGTAGTCGGACATTATCGAGCCCAGATGCTCCTGCCCGGCGAACAACCCGCCTGTCATGCAGCCGACGTACATGGAGTCAATCTTCTCCACGCCGGCGTCGTCCATGGCCGCCAGCGCGGCCTCCACAAAGATGTCTCTTAGGGGTTTCCGCCACAACTCCCCCCACTCGCTCATCCCTACTCCGATTACCGCGACTTCGCGCATGGTTACCTCCGAATCTCGAACTGTCTGACGTTCAGCAGGGCACGCCCGTCATCCCGCCATCAGGATCTTGCCTCTGAACTTGGCGTAGACGCCGTATTCGACGTACTTCTTTCTGTCGAGCTGCTGCCTGGTCTTGGGAGCGGCGTCCCTGACTTCGTCTATCTTCTTCGTGACCTCATACACAAACGAGTCGCTCCCCGCGCCCGAGCCGTACGAAGTCATCAGTATCATGTCGCCGGGCTTCGCCACGTCCAGAATGGCCGTGAGTCCCATGGGAGACGAACCGGAGTAAGTGTTGCCCAGTATGGGCGAAAGCCAGCCGTCCTGGATCTGCTCCCGCTTGAACCCGAGCATCTCGCCCACTCTCATCGGGAACTTGCCGTTGGGCTGGTGGAACACCACATACTTGAAGTCCTGCGGCTTCATGTTGACCTTTTCCATCATCTCCTTTGAGGCAGTCATGACGTGGCGGAAATAGGCCTCCTCGCCGGTGAACCTCCCGCCGTGCCTCGGGTAGTACTCGTACTCGCGCCTCCAGAAGTCGGGAGTGTCCGTCATGAACGTGTGAGTGGCGATCACCTTCGCGACGCCGTCCTCCTTGCCGAAGATGAACGCCGCGGCGCCCGCGGCCGCCGAGTACTCGAGGGCGTCACCCGGCGCGCCCTGGGAGGTGTCGGCGCCTATGGCCAGGCCGTACTTGACTGTCTCGCCGTTCACCAGGCCTATGCAGACGAACATGGCTTCGCTGCCGGCCTTGCAGGCGAACTCGAAGTCGGCGCAGTGAGTGTTGGGAGAGGTGCCGATCGCCTCCGAAACCACCGTTCCGCTCGGTTTGACGGCGTAAGGATGTGATTCCGAGCCCACGTAGGTCGCTTCTATCAGCGACGGGTCGATCTTGGCCCGCTTCAGGGCGCTCCTGGCCGCCTCCACGGACATGGTGATGGTGTCCTGGTCCAGGGCGGGCACGGACTTCTCGACCAGCGCGAGGCCCTTCTTGTAGCTCTCGGCGTCGGCTCCCCAGACCTTGGCGATTTCTTCTACCTTGATGCGATGGATGGGCACGTAGGCTCCATAGCCGACTATTCCGGCCATAGTTACCTCCTTCCTTGACGCAGTGAGACGAGCGGAAGCACGAACGTTCTATTCAGACAACCCAAGATGGTTATGATAACACCGGCCGCGATGACGGTCAATTACATCCGGTCCGGGTGTGGAGCCAAAGCGATAATGTCAGGGTGTAGTGCCAAAGGGAAAGTGTCACCCCTGAGTGCTATGCTGTTTCTTTCTTGGCAGATGGAGGAACAGCATGAGCGCTCAAAAGGTGACACTTACGATGAAGCGGTTTCAGCAATATGAGACGTGCAGGGCCGTTCTGGACAGGCGTATGACCGTGAGGGCCGCTGCAGGGGCGCTCGGGTTGAGTGAGCGTCAGGTATACCGTATCAAGAAGCGGGTTGAGCGGCAAGGGATAAAGGGGGCGGAGCACGGGAACGCTGGTCGGGAGCCGCCGAACAAGACGCCGGCGGGGGTACGGGAGAAGGTGATGAGGCTGGCCACCGGGGATTACGCTCAGTTCAACTTCTCGCATCTTGCGGACATGCTGGCGGAGGAGCACGGGATCGAGCTGTCTGATGAGACGTTGCGGCGGTGGTTGAGGCCGAAGGGGCATGGACGGCCTGCGAGGCGGGTCAAGGTACACCGCAGACGGCGTGAGCGGAAGGCCCGCGAGGGCGAGATGCTGTTCCTGGACGGGAGTCCTCATCCGTGGTTCGGGCGAGAGGAGCCGGAGAGCTGTCTGCTTCTGAGCAGCGACGATGCGAGCGGAGATCCGTTGTGGGGTAAGTTCCAGCCGGAGGAGGATCGTGACGGCTGCTTTGAGGTGGCCTACCACGTCATGATGAGGCACGGGTTGCCGGCGTGCTTCTACCTGGACACAGCCAGCCAGTTCAAGACGACGCGACACGGCGGGACACACTATGAGCTAGAGCGCGAGCACGAGAACACGCACTGGCAACGGTCTATGAAGGAGCTTTGTGTGGAGCTCATCTTCGCTCACAGCCCCCAGGCTCGAGGCCGCGGAGAGCGGCTGAACGGCAGCTTCCAGGACCGGCTGGTGGCGGAGCTCGCCTACCACGGCATCAAAGACTGCGCGTCAGCCACGAGGTACCTCAACAGAGTGTTCATACCACGCTACAGGAGGAGGTTCAGGAAGCCGCCCGCTGACCCGACTCCAGCCTGGAGGCCAGCGCCTCCGGTCGACCTCAAGGCCATCCTCTGCGCCAGGTACACGCGCGTAGTGGCCAACGACAACACTGTCAGCCTGGACGGAACGAGATACCAGCTCTACCCGCCGATGGGCCGGTACCATCTGGTGAAGGCCAGGCTGGAGGTCCAGCAGAGGTTCGACGGAACCGTACACTTCTTCCATGAACGCTACGGCGAGATCAGAGGCAGAGCCGTCGTGGAGCGCAGCGAGCGAGTGCGTGCAGGAGTCATCCGGCCGACAGTTCCAGCCGTCTCTCAGGGGTGGTGAGGTATGGACAGCCGGACGATCGTCGCTCCCGGGGCTTCCCGTGAAGCGACTATGAAAGGAAAACCCACAAAACCGGGAAAGGTGACACAATCCCCTTGGCAATAACCTGACATAATCCCTGTGGCTTGACACCGCCGCGCGGGGCGTTGTGGGAGCCGTACGTTAGGAGGTGAATCTATGCCGCGGATGGGCCGAGCCAGTGCGGACAAAGGCACCCGGTGTCCGGGTGTCCAGGTACCGGTTCGAGT
>CAZMZP010000013.1:0-47534 GCA_964570935.1 uncultured bacterium | reverse complement strand
ACCACTCGGCCATCCCTCCAGCAGGACCTTTTCAAATCGTGGCTTCTTGAAACCCCTACGCTACCAGCTAACTTCATGCCTGTCAAGTTGGGATGCCTGTTTTCCGGCGCCGGCGTAACGGCGGACCGCGCAGTCGCGCCGTCGGGGCGCGCACGTCAGTGTGAGGGCCGCGTCCGTGGAGCCGCCGCGCGGGACGCAGGCGGAGACCCGTCCCGCCGCGCAGTTTGACAGCGCTGTGCCGGCGTGCTATTTTTGTACGGATTGGCTGTCCCTTTCCAGTGGAGGCGTGTATGAAACGTGGTCTCTCTGCTCTCGTTGCTGTTGCGACTGTCGTGGCCTTCGCGGTTTGCGGCTGCGCCACGAGAGAAGCGATGCATCCCATCACGACGTTTGTCGTGCCCGACTTCTCCGCCAGGGCGATAAAGACCGTGGGGCTCATGCCCATCGCGGAGCGCGCTGGTGTTGAGGAGGCCGGCCTGAAACTCCTCCCTGTGCTGGAGGGTCAGCTCGCGACCAGGACGGCGTACGTCTTCCTGTCGCAGGAACAGGTGCTCGGCGCCGTGCAGAAATCGGGCGTGAGCGAGCGTTACAACAGACTCCTCTCCGGATGGCGGGACAACGGCGCGCTTTCCGCTGAGGACGCGGCCGCGGTCGCCCAGAAGGCTGGCGTGGACGCGCTCATGTTCATAGAAGTCAACACGTGGGCGCGGGACTACGTGCAGGCGAACACAGAAGGGGAATCCGTTTCCAAGGTCGGCCTGAAGGCAGTGCTCGTCGGCGCCAAGACCGGGGAGAAGCTCTGGGAATCGTTCGACGAACAGACTATGCAGAGCGCTCATTACTCTCCTGAGTCCGGCATCGGAACATACGTCGACCAGGCTGGCATGGTCAGGTCCTCGGGTGGGGCCGGAGTGCCCGAGCCGCCGCCCATAGAGGAAGTGGCCCTCCGGGTGGCCACCGCGCTGTTCAGGACGCTTCCCTAATCCATGGAAGCCGGTTCCGAGCAGGCGGACGTCCGATGGATGAGGCTGGCCGTGGCAGAGGCCGAGGCCGCCGCGGAGAAGGACGAGGTGCCGGTGGGCGCCGTGATCGTCCAGGCCGGAAGAGTCATCGGGCGGGGGCACAATCAGGTCGAGTCTCTGAACGACCCGACTGCCCACGCGGAGATAATCGCGATAGGGGCCGCGGGGAGTTTTCTGAGTTCGTGGCGTCTTGAAGACGCCACGATGTACGTGACCCTCGAGCCGTGCGCGATGTGCGCCGGGGCGATAGTGCTCGCGCGGGTGAAGCGGCTTGTGTACGGGGCGCGGGACCCCAAGGCAGGCGCCTGCGGGTCCGTGATGAGCGTGATAGACAACCCGAAGCTGAACCACAGGGTGCTGGTGGAGTCGGGCGCGCTGGCTGAGGAGTCGGCCGCACTCCTGAGCGGGTTCTTTGAAAAGAAGCGGAGAGATGCGAGAGCGGTTGAATCGGGCGGTCTCGAAAACCGTTAGGCGGGTAACCGCCTCGGGGGTTCGAATCCCTCTCTCTCCGCCATGCACATAACAGCGTTCCTGTCGGAGAGATGTCCGAGTTGGTCGAAGGAGCACGATTGGAAATCGTGTACTCGGGAAACCGGGTCGAGGGTTCGAATCCCTCTCTCTCCGCCAGAACAAAGCTTTGCAGGGTTTGAGTGGGGATGTAGCTCAGTTGGGAGAGCGCCTCGTTCGCAACGAGGAGGTCGGCGGTTCGATTCCGCTCATCTCCACCAGAAATGTCTCGAGCCCGAGATCGGCGGGCGAATCAGGATAAGGTCACGGGGCGCGCAGAGCGCGGGCGCTCCGCCTGCGTGAGTTCCGTGACGCTTTTTTGGCCGTGCTAGGCGGGGAACCAGCGGTGCCCTGTAACCCGCAATCCGCTACAGCGGGGCTTAATTCCCTCTCCGAGGCTTGCTTTCTCGGGACGTTCTTGCGCGCAAGTGGCGTTGATTGCCAGGACCTGCGCAACCAGGGTCCACGAACCCCGTCAGGACCGGAAGGTAGCAGCGGTAAGTGACCGCCCGGGTGTGCCGTAGGCCTCCCTGGCAGGAGCTAACTGCTCGCGAGTCGCCCGAGAACTGGAGTCGAGGAAGGGTGCACGGCCTTTAGCATCGCGAGGGAAAGTGGAAGAGAAGAAGCTCGACTCGTACAAGGTCCTGGCGATTCGCTGGCGACCGCAGACCTTCGAGGACGTGGTGGGGCAGTCCCACGTGACGGGGACGCTCGTTAACGCCATCCGGTCGGGCCGGGTCGGACATGCTTATCTCTTCTCGGGCCCGCGCGGCGTGGGCAAGACCACGACCGCACGGCTCCTGGCCAAGGCGCTCAACTGTCCGAACGCCAAGGACGCCGTCCCCTGCAACAGCTGCAGCGTGTGCAGCGAGATCAAGTCGGGTACGAGTCTGGACGTCATCGAGATAGACGGGGCGTCCAACAGGGGCATCGACGAGATCCGGAACCTGCGCGAGAACGTGAAGTACGCGCCCGCGGGCGGGAAGTTCAAGATCTACGTTGTCGACGAAGTCCACATGCTCACGGACGCCGCCTTCAACGCCCTCCTGAAGACACTCGAAGAACCACCGCCGCACGTGAAGTTCGTTCTTGCCACCACGGCGCCACTTAAAGTCCCAGAGACGATACTTTCCCGATGCCAGCGGTTCGAGTTTGTGCGCATCCCGACCAAGGAAGTCTTCGCCACGCTCAAGAGGATCTCCGCCGCTGACAAACTGGACGTGAGTGACGAAGTGCTGATGCTGCTTTCGCGCAGGGCGAACGGAAGCCTAAGGGACGCCGAGAGCATGCTGGACCAGCTCGTCTCGGCCGGGCTTGCCTCGGCCGACGAGGCCCAGGTGGCCAGACTGATGGGGCTCAGCGGCGCGGACACCTTCTTCGCGATTATGGATGCGGTCAAGGCGAAGGACGCCGGGGTCGCGCTCAGGGTGCTGGGTGAGCTCTTCGACAAGGGGGCGAACCTGGACGAGTTCACGGATGGCCTGATGGGGCATCTGAGAAACCTCCTGCTGCTGAAGATAAACCCGGCGCTGTCTTCGCTGGTGGACGCGAGCTCGGGCCACGTCAAGCGGTACGAGGAACAGGCGAAGCAGTTCGCCGAGGCGGACATCCTGAGGCTCATCAACATCGCCTCGCGAGCGTCGCTCGTGGTCAGAAGAAGCATTCTGCCGCGGCTACATTTGGAGATGGCGGTGGTAGAGATGTCCTACCTGGACTCCACGATGGAACTGGGAGAGCTCCTTGAGCGGCTGGAGAGATTGGAGTCCGGTCAGTCCGGAGCGCCTGCCGGCCGCGGCCCCAGGCCGACCGCGCAGAGCCGTCCTTCGGCGGCAGCCGCGCCGTCGCAGGCAGTGAGTGCCCCGTTGACGGGGCCACATACGCCCGCGCCCGAGCAGCCGTCCGGACCAGCGGAGCCCCCTCGACCGGAGCCGGCGTCCAAAGCGGCGCCCGCACCCAAACCCGCGCCCGCGCCGAGCGAACCCGCGCGGCCGGAGACTCCTCGTCCTACCGCGGCGGAAAAGGTGCCGCATGCCCCGCCGCTGCCGGGTCTGGCGCAGATGCGGGAGAGCTGGAAGGAAATCCGCACGAGGATAGAGACGCGGAAGAAGGCCCTGGGAGTCTGCCTCAACGAGTGCACAGTTCACTCGATGAGCGGAGCCAAGGTGGTCCTGGCCTTCCCGGAGGAGAAAGGCTTCGAGCACAGGCTCGCGGATTCGAAGACCAACCAGAAGATCATCCAGGAGGAGATACTCGCCGTCATGAAAACGCATCTGGGCGTGAGCTGCATCGTCTCGGCCGCCGCGCCACCGGAGACGCCGAACGAGGTTTCGGAGCTCGAAGGAGAGGGTTCCGAGAAGAAGCCGGCGGAGAATTCGCTCGAAAACATCATAGACTACTTCAACGGAGAGATCGTCGAGGACTGAAGGCGCCCCACTGTGTTTGGACCGCCGGAGGACAACATGAAGAACCTTGCAGGAATCATGAAGCAGGCCCAGAAGATCCAGGAGAAGTTCGCCCAGATTCAGGAGGAGCTTGCCGGGAAGACGGTCGAGGCGACGTCGGGCGGCGGGATGGTCAAGGTGGTCGCCAACGGCAAGCAGGAGATTATCTCCATCAAGATCGACCCGGAGGTGGTCAGCAAGGACGACGTCGAAATGCTGGAGGACCTCATCCTGGCCGCCGTGAATGAGGCGCGGAAGCGGGCGGACGAGCTGGCGAAAAGCGAGGTCGCGAAGCTGACGGGTGGGCTGGTGCCGCCCGGGATGTTCTGAGCGACGCCGCATCGCGCGACTGGCGAGAACGCCTTCAAGAACTCACAGACGGAGACTTTTCATGAGCATGAAATTCGGCTCGGAGTCGGTTGAGCGGCTCATAGAAGAATTCGGTAAACTCCCGGGCATCGGGCGGAAATCCGCGCAGAGAATCATGCTCTACGTTCTCAAGATGCCCAGGCACGACGCGCAGCGATTCGCCACGGCCATCATGGACGTGAAGGACAACGTCGGCTACTGCGCGGTGTGCGGCAACATCGCCGAGGCCCAGAAGTGCTCGATCTGCAACGACGGGCGACGGGAGACCCGCGCCATCTGCGTGGTGGAGCAGCCGTCCGACATCATGGCCGTGGAGAAGTCCGGGCAGTATCGCGGGCTCTACCACGTGCTCCTGGGCGCCATCTCGCCGCTGGACGGCGTGGGCCCGGACGAGCTCCGCATCAGCGAGCTAGTGCGGAGAGTCTCGGAAGAGAAGCCGGACGAGGTCATCATCGCCACGAACTCCACGGTCCAGGGCGAGACCACCGCGGTCTACCTGAGCCAGGTCCTCAAGCCCTACGAAGTGAGGGTGACCCGCATAGCGCGGGGGCTGCCGGCGGGGTCGGACATAGAGTTCTGCGACGAGCAGACCCTGGCCAAGGCGTTCGAGGGAAGGAAAGAGATCTAGCCCAGGGGCCGGCCACGACTCACAGTGGCGGTAGCGTGGCGCGCCTCAGCGCCCCACCGCGGCGCCCCGCCGTTAGTCCATCAGCCGCTTTTCTCCGGTCAGCTTCTTCAGCGCGGTGATGTCCTGCGTGACCTCGAGGCACCCAACGTACTTCCCGGCCTTGTCGCGCACCGCGAAATACCGGATGTGGACAGTGCTCTCGCCGCGCTGCATCCAGAACTCCGCCACGTCGCGCTTTCCGCTCTTCATCTCGGCCACAAGTTGATTGACCACGTGAACGCTGCTCTGCGGATGGCACAGCTGGACCTTCCTCCCGATGATGGCCTTGGTCCTGGGAAAGATGGGGTCCTTGGGCACGCTGTAGAACCTGACCGTGTCCTCCGCGTCAACGAACGTCAACTCCACCGGGATGGTGTTGAGCAGCGCCTCCAACGACTCGCGCGGGATGTTGCCGGTCTCGAACAGAATGGCGTCCTCCACGATACCGCGAGCCGCGGGCGCGGCTGTGGTCGTTGACGCCGTGGCACCAGCCCCGGCTCCCGCCGCACTCACCGGGACGGTCGCCGCCTCGGGCGTGAAACAGCAATAGCCGATGTCGTCGAACTGGCGCCTCGCCTCCGGCCATTCCTGATTCGTGATGACCTTCATGGCCGTGGGGAAGAGGATGTTGTTCTCTTTGTAGAAGTGGCTGGAAAGCGTTTCCAGAAGCGCGATGGCGATGTCCTTGAGCTGCTTCTGACCCTGCGGATTGGCCAGCGTCGCTCCCGCGTCCAGCGCCTCGTAGAGCTGCTTCTCGATTCCCCTGATCTTGTTGTGCTCCATCCACATGATCGCCGGCGGCTCGGTGACGCCGTGCTTCTCGAGGTACGGAAAAAGCACGTTCTCCTCGCGAACGTAGTGGTTCTGGGAGGCCTTGAGATGCGTGACTATGTGCCTCAGCTGTTCCATGGCCTTCTCTTGCGGAGACGGCCCGGAGCCGGCCGCCCCCTTGCCTCCTGAGCCGGCCTCGAACGCACTGCAGGCCGCGCACCCGCAGACCGCGGCAAGGCTCTTCGTCGGCGCGCCGCCGGTGAGGTCCCTCAGGTGAGCCGCGTACTCCAGCAGCAGGGCGTGCTCCTTCATCAGTATGTGCACCGGATGTCCCGGAGGCGCGATGGATTTGTCTTTCTCAAGGGCCTCCTTGAACACTGCCAGGTGGACGTCGCAGAGCCGATGGACCTCCTCGCGCGCCATGCCTTCCTTTATCATCTCTTCTTCGATCTTGGCCAGTTCCTCCGCGGAGGTTCTTCCCACGACCTCCTCAAACCGGTCTTTCATCTCCTGCGGGTCGGCGCCCTCGTGTAGCCTCCTGATGAGGTCCTTCAACGCCTTCTTCCTGTCCTCCGGATTCCCCGTGAACTTGCTCACTGTCCTTCCTCCTTTGCCGGCGCCGGAATCGCCGTTCCGACGGACGCCTCAACGGCCTGTGTGGGCCGGAGTTCGGTGATGTATGTCTCCAGCGGATTGTGGTATGATAATAATAGGCAATGTCTGACAGGTCAATCCGTATCCCGCTGCACCCCGCAGCGAGGAGGCGATGGTCATGAGAAGCTGTGCCGCGATTCTTTCCATTATGCTCCCGGCTCTTGTGTTCTCGGCTCCGCTGTTGGCGGGGAATCTGCAGCCCACGCTGTATCTCGAAATCTACGGTTTCGAGCAGGACCCCACGGACACTCTGCCGGATTACGTCTGCACGCACCCGGAGAACACCTACCCAATCTATCTTCCGTGCAGTGCGGCCAAGTCGCCCTACGGATACGGGTTCCTGGCTATCCACGTCGGTAGACTGGACAATCCGACATGTCCCACCGTTGGTCCCCAGTGCTTTCAGTACGGTGGCTACGCCGGACTCTGCTTTGGTGTCATCCATACCGGCCAGCCTGCGCTGTACATGAGTTTCAATGCATGTCCCGGCTTCCTGGTCGGCTACGGGGGTGGCGCCGCAGATATCATGGTAACCAGTGCCGGTGCCTGTCACGATTGGCACGACCATCCCGGTTATCTGAAATACGTAAACCTCTCTCCCAACACGGAACGCACGTATTTTCGGATTGTGGAGAACTCCAGCCTGGGCTTCCTGAAGGTCATCAACTGCTCCATGGAGTATGACTACAGCACCGAGATCGACGGCTGTGTTGCCTGGGGCGGGACAGTCTACGACCCGTCCGAATGCTACTTTCAACACATGGCGGAGTACTTCTGTGGCTTCACACCCGTCGAGGCCACGACGTGGGGCGCCATGAAGACCCTCTACAGGTGACCGGCTGTGCCGGCGCCTTCCGGGGGCGAACAGGTGCCGGTACCACGTGACCCGCGTCCACCCCGGCCCGCCGCCCGGATTTGCCTTGACCCCCCCCTTTCCCGCCTGATAGACTGGAACGCTAGTCTTTTTCGCTGTATAGCCGGGACTGGAGGGCGCGCCGATCGGCGGCGACCCGGGCCGGTTCCGATTTCATAAGGAGTTGGCATGAAGAACGTTACACAAATCAGGTGGCACGGAAGAGGAGGCCAGGGTGTCAAGGTGGCTTCCTCTCTCCTCGCCGAGTGCGCGCTCGAGGAGGGAAAATGGGCCCAAGGCTTTCCCGACTACGGCCCCGAGCGCAGGGGGGCTCCGATCAGGGGGTTCAACAGGATAAGCGACGAGCGGATTGACCTCCACTGTCCCATCGCGGAGCCGAACGTGGTGCTCGTAGTGGACGACACTCTCATCCGTAAAATTGACGTCTGCGCGGGGCTGGGCAAGGAAGGGATCTGTATCATCAACACTCCGTGCGACCCGTCCGTCGCGAGGGCAAAGCTCAAGATGAACGGCGGGAAGGTGTTCACCGTGGATGCGACCAAGATATCACGTGAAGTCCTGGGCCGTCCGGTCCCCAACACGGCCATGATGGGCGCCCTATGCAAGGCGTCCGGCGTGCTCAAGCTGGACACGCTCATCAAGCAGGGCGGCAAGATATTCGAGAAGAAATACGGCAAGGCCGTCGCCGACAAGAACGTCGAGGCCATCCGGAGAGCCTACGCGGAGGTGAAGGGCGAATGAGCAAGAAACAACCAGGGTGGAAAGACCTCACGATGGCCGGGATAATCCAGGAGGCCGGCAACGCGGACCAGTTCGAGACCGGCTCGTGGCGAAGCGACCGGCCCATATGGGACGAGTCGAAGTGCACCAGCTGTCTTATGTGCTGGATATACTGCCCCGACAGCTCGATACAGCTCAAGGACGGAAAGATGGTGGGCATCGACCTCGAGCACTGCAAGGGGTGCGGCATATGCGCCGCCGAGTGCCCGGTCAAGGGCAAGGCCATCCACATGAAGCCCGAGAGCGAGTGCGACCTCGGATAAATGAGCGCGGGCCCGGGCGCCCGGCGCCGCAGCGCCGGGGGCAGTCGGCGGGCTCGGACCGATACGGAGGAATGAAGTGAGAATAGCAGGTTTGACAGGAAACGAAGCCGTGGCCGAGGCGATGCGGCAGCTCAACCCCGACGTGTGCGCCGCGTATCCCATCACGCCGCAGACCGAGCTGATGGAGAAGTTCGCCTCGTTCGCCGCGGACGGGAAGGTGAAGACGGAACTCGTGCTCGCGGAGTCGGAGCACAGCGCCATGAGCGCGTGCATCGGGGCCTCGGTTGCCGGCGGCAGGGTCATGACGGCCACGTCCGCGAACGGGCTCGCCCTGATGTGGGAGATGCTGTACATAGCGGCCTCGTACCGCTGCCCCATAGTGATGGGAGTCGTGAACCGCGCCTTGAGCGGTCCCATCAACATCCACTGCGACCACAGCGACTCCATGGGCGCAAGGGACGCGGGATGGATACACATCTTCTCCGAGAATTCGCAGGAGGCCTACGACAACGCCATCCAGGCGATGAAGATCGCGGAGCATCCGGACGTGCTGCTTCCAGTGATGGTGTGTTTGGACGGTTTCATCACGAGCCACACCGTGGAGCGCGTGGAGATCCTGGACGACGAGGTGGTCAAGCGCTTCGCGGGCGAGTACGTGCCGAAATACTCGCTCCTGAGGAGCGACAGGCCCATGACGTTCGGGCCGCTGGATTTCCACGACTACTATTTCGAGCACAAGAGGATCCAGTTTGAGGCCATGGAGAAGGCCAAGCCGGTGGTCAAGGACGTGAGCAAGCAGTATGAGAAGCTGGTCGGCCGGCCCTTCGACGTGCTGGAGGCCTACAGGATGGACGGCGCAGAAATCGCCGTGATGGCTCTGGGTTCGACCGTGGGAACCGCGCGGGGCGTCGTGGACGAGCTCAGGGAGCAGGGCAAGAAGGCGGGGCTCATAAAGCTGAGAGTGTTCAGACCCTTCCCGGTGAACGAGATCGTTCAGACTGTCAGGAGCCTCAAGGCCCTGGCGGTCATGGACCGCTCGCTCTCGTTCGGCGCGTTCGGCGGGCCGGTGTTCGGCGAGACCCGCGCCGCCTGCTACGGGGCCGGAGTGAACATCCCGATAGTCAACTACGTCTACGGCCTGGGTGGAAGGGACACGACCTTCGAGGAGATCAGGGGTCTTTACGGTGACATGGAAACAGTCGCGCGGGAAGGGAAGCAGGTCGACAGCGTCCGCTTCCTCAACGTGAGGGAATAGGCATGCCGGCGCCGCGCGTCGACAGAAAACGGAGAAAAACATGGCTACGTTGAAAGAACTTGCTAGTCGCGATGACCTCCTGAGTGGTGGGCACAGGGCGTGCGCGGGCTGCGCGATGACGTCGATAGTCAGGCAGATACTGCTCGTCGCGGGAAAGGACGTGGTGGTGGGCTGCGCCACGGGCTGCCTGGAAGTGACCACCACGATATTCCCGTACACGGCCTGGCGCGTGCCGTTCATCCACAGCGCCTTCGAGAACGTGGCTGCCACCATCAGCGGGGTGGAGACCGCCTACACGAGCTTCAGGAACCAGGGCACGGTGAAGAAGGACCTCAAGTTCATCGCCTTCGGCGGAGACGGAGGGACGTACGACATAGGCATCCAGGCCCTGAGCGGCGCGCTGGAGCGCGGTCACAAAATGATGTATGTGTGCTACGACAACCAGGCGTACATGAACACGGGCGTGCAGCGCTCGGGCGCGACGCCTTTCTCGGCCAACACGACGACCTGTCCGGTGGGGGAGTGCATCAAGGGAAAGCAGCAGTTCAACAAGGACTTGACCGCCATCGTGGTTGCGCACGGCATACCGTACGTCGCCCAGACGACGTCCGCGCACTGGAGAGACCTGACCACGAAAGTGGAGAAGGCGTTGAGCGCAGACGGGCCGTCCTTCCTGAACGTGCTTTCGCCCTGCGTGGTGGGTTGGGACTACCCGTCCGACCAGACCGTACAAATCGCAAAACTAGCTGTTGACACCTGTTTCTGGCCGCTGTATGAAGTAGAAAATGGGAAGTACAAGTTGAACGTGCTCCCCGCGGAAAAGAAACCTCTCGACGAGTGGACCAAGCGTCAGGGGAGGTTCAAGCACTTCTACAAGCCCGGGGGTGAGGAGCTCCTGGCGAAGGCGCAGGCGGAAGTCGACAGAAGGTGGGAGCGGCTCCTGGCGGTGAGCGAGAAGCCACAGAAGCCGTCCACGGACAAAGCCTAGCAGCCGTCCCGGCGATTCCTCGACTCCAGGCGACGGCCGGCGGTAAAAACGCCGGACGCGGGCACACGGTCCCGTGCTCTGGAAGGAGGGATGGCAATGGCGGGAGATAGCTGGGCGTTGTTCGAGCGGGAATTCTGGGCCCTGAACGACGTCCTCTACACTCTCATCTCGCGTTCTTACTCCCGGACGGCGATGCTCATCGATCGCGATGGACGTCTCATAGCCAGCGTCGGGGAAGCTCCGACCTTCGACCCGCAGTCGTTCGCGGCGCTTTCCGCGGCTGACCTGGCCGCCAGCAAGGAGCTGGCCTCCATGCTGGGTGAGGCGGACTTCAAGAGCCAGTCTCATCAGGGAATGGGCTGCGGAATCCATCAGCGCATGGTCGACGACAGGATCATCCTCGTCGTGCTGTACGACCACAGGACGACTCTCGGCCTCGTGAGACTCCGGGCCGAGAAAGCCGGCGAAGCGCTGGGTGAGATCTTCACGCGCATTTTCGGGAAGCTGGACGTCCCGCAGGAACAGTTCGAGGGTGTGGGCGTGGGAGCGGATTTCGGCGCTCAGGCCGAGAGCCGGATAGACAAGCTGTTCGGCTAGCGCGCGGTCCTTCCGGCGTCGCGCCGGAGAGCCCGCTGCTCCGCCCGTTCGAGCCGCCCGGACCTTTGCCGCCGCGTTTTCGGCGCTTCGGCGCCCGCCGCGGCCACGGGGGAAGTCGCGTCCGCGAGGCCTTGTCGTTTTCTTGAGTCGTTCGTCCTTTAACCCACCGGCGTCCCGTGTCTCTAGTCAACTATCCTTCCAGAGAGGTCAACTGCAAGGTCGTTTACTACGGCCCCGGGCTGGGTGGTAAGACGACCAACATCAAGCAAGTCTACGCCACCGTGCCTCAGCAGAGCCGCGGCAAGCTGATATGCCTCTCCACCGACAGGGACAGGACTCTGTTTTTCGACTTCCTCCCGGTTGACATAGGGCAGATAGGAGCGTTCAGGGTGAGGTTCCATCTGTACACCGTGCCGGGCCAGGTCTACTACCGCGCCAACAGGAGGCTTGTCCTCAGAGGAGCGGACAGCGTGGTGTTCGTGGCTGACTCGCAAAGGGAAAGGTTCGAGGCGAACGTGGAAAGCCTGCGCGACCTCTACGTCAACCTCGTGGACAACGGCGCTGACACGGAGCGAGTGCCCCTTGTTTTTCAATATAACAAACGTGACGCGCAGTCGGCGATGCCGGTCGCGGAGCTGGAAGACACTCTGAACCCGGCGCGCCTTCCGTCGTTCGAGGCGGTGGCCTCCGAGGGACGGGGCGTGGCCGACACGCTGAAGACTGTCTGCAAGATGGTAGTGAGGACGCTCCAGTGAAAAGACTATCCGAGGTAATCGCGACTTGTTTTTACGTAGGACACGCGCCGGTCGTCCCGGCCACTTTCGGCGCCGCCGTGGGCGCAGTACTGTTCTGGCTTTTCATGCCCGACGTGGCGTGGGTCCAGGCCGTGGTGACTCTGGCGCTGATCGGCCTGGCAGTATACACGAGCGGGATAGCGGAGCAACGGTACGGCCACGACGGAAGGCCCATAGTCATCGACGAAGTCGCGGGGATGTTCGTCAGCCTGTGCTTCCTTCCCATGGACGGCGCCGTATCGCCTTTCTCTCTCATCCTCGGCGCCTTCCTCCTTTTCAGAGTGTTCGACATAGTGAAGCCGTATCCGGCGAGGTCGTTCCAGGAGCTCAGGGGCGGATGGGGAGTCACGATGGACGACGTGGCCGCGGGTGTGTACGCCAACGTATGCATGAGAGTGGCCATCCTGCTGGCCGGCGGAGGCTGACTGGTCTGAAAGGGGCGGACGGCGTCTGCCCGCTGGAGCATCCGTGAAGGTCGAAATAGTCACAGTCGGAAACGAGATAATCTCCGGAAGCATCCTGGACACCAATTTCCGGTTCATCGCCAGGAGGCTCGTGTCCGCGGGCGCCGACGTGCTGTGGCACACCAGCGTGGGAGACGACCCGGAGACCATGTCCGAGGCGCTGAAGCTCGCGCTCAGGCGCGCGGACGCCGTGATCGTGACCGGCGGCATCGGTCCGACTCCCGACGACATCACAAGGAAAGTCGTGTCCACGGTGTTTGGGAGAGCGCTCCTGTTGAACGATGACGTGTTGGAGGCGATCAAGAACAGGTTCAAGCAGAGAGGGCTCTCCATGCCCGGCATAAACGAACGCCAGGCCCTGTTTCCCAAGGGCTCCGAGATAGTACCCAACAAGGTCGGCCTGGCTCCCGGGTTCCTGATCAAGGAGGACGGGAAGCTCCTGTTCGTCCTGCCCGGCGTGCCGCTGGAGGCCGAGGTCATGGTCGAGCAGACTGTGCTGACGAAGCTGGCCGGCTCGGGCTCGCTCAGACCCGCTGAGCGCCTACTTTTCAGGACGACCGGCGTCCCCGAGTCGGTCATGGCCGAGAATATCGCCTCTTTGGAAGAACCCCTGGAGGGGATGACGGTCGCGTACCTTCCGCACGAATTCGGAGTAGACTTGTCTCTCAGCTTCCGCGGGGCGGACCCGAAGCAGACGTCGGCTCTGAAGCGCAGCGTGCAGGAGCGGATACGTAAGATGCTCGGGCCTTCCTGCTACGCGGAGGACGAGAAGAGGCTCGAGGAGGTCGTCGGGGAGATGCTGGCCGCGAGGGGGCTCAAGCTGGCGATTGCAGAGTCGGTGACCGGCGGTACGGTCGCCGGGCTCGTCACGAGCGTGCCAGGCGCCTCGCGGTATTTCATGCTGGGCGTCACGGCTTACAGCAACGAGGCCAAGATGAGTGTGCTGGAAGTCCCGGAGATCCTGCTCCTGGAGAAGGGGGCGGTCAGCGCCGAGGTGGCCCTGGAGATGGCCAAAGGAGTCAGGGACAGGGGGCTCTGCGACGTGGGGCTCTCGACCACGGGCATCGCCGGGCCGGACGGCGGGAGTGCCGAGAAGCCGGTGGGCCTGGTCTACGTCGCGGTCGCGACTCCGTCCGCGTCGAGCGTGAAGGAGCTCAAACTGGGGGGGAACAGGCAGCTCATAATGAGGCGGGCCTCCGCCGCCGCGCTGGACCTCCTGCGAAGAACGCTGCTCTCCGAGGAGGGGAATTCGTGATGGAGTGTTTCGCCGCCGGGCGGTGTTCCGAGGAGGGTCAGTCTTGACGAGGTCGTTTGCCGCCATATTCCCGCCGCCCGAAGTGCGGGCGAGGGTCTGGGAGCTTTCGGAAGAGCTCAAGAAGGCCGCCGCGGGTGTGAAGTGGGTGGAGCGCGACAACATCCACATGACGCTGAGGTTCTTCGGCGACCTCACCGACGCCCAGGTCGAGTCGGCCGGCGCGTGCATGCGGGAAACGGCGAGCAGCGAGAACCCCTTCACGGTGCGCCTGGCCGCGCTGGGCGCGTTCCCGTCGTTGTCGCGCGTACGTGTCATATGGGTCGGCATCCAGGAGGGCAGAGAACGGCTCACGCGACTGGCGGACGCGGTCGAGAGGCGGTTCGTGGAGGCCGGCCTGGGCGGCACGGACAAGCCGTTCAGTCCCCACCTCACGATAGGCAGAGTCAAGGTTCCGCAGCGAAATCCGAGGCTGGAAGAGGCCATTCGCACGTTGACTTTCGAGGGTGCGGAGTTTATTATAAACGGGCTCACTCTGACGAAGAGCGAGCTGAGACCGGGCGGGCCGATTTATTCGCCCGTGGTGGTCGCTAAACTCGGAGTGGCTGAGCAGTAGCGGCGGAAGGGTCTGGGTAGTGGGGGTGATCGGAATGAGGTAGCCCGCGCTGTGCGCTGATTCCGCTTCGCAGATTCAGAACCTGGTGACTCGTTCTTCTTTTTTCCCGACTCGTTCCATTCGACACGCTTCCGCGAGATACCGGGTTCTGCCGATTCTTGCTGACGTCTTGCCGCGTCCTGGCCGCGCTGCACGCGGCCTGTCCGGGCGCCGCCGGCTACTTGACCTTCGCCAAGAAGAGGGGAGCTGAAACACATGAGTTCCAACATTCCAAAGGAAAAAGCAAAGGCCCTGGAGATCGCCATATCACAAATCGAGAAGCAATTCGGAAAGGGCGCGATCATGAAGCTGGGCGAGGACTCGGCGCGCGTGCCGGTGGATATCATCCGCACCGGTTCGGTCGGTCTGGACGCCGCGCTGGGCGTAGGAGGGGTGCCCAGGGGCAGAGTGATAGAGATATTCGGGCCCGAATCCTCGGGCAAGACCACGCTCACGCTGAGCATCATCGCTAACGCGCAGAGGGCCGGCGGCAACGCCGTGTTCATCGATGCGGAGCACGCCCTGGACGCGGCGTACGCGCACAGGCTGGGCGTGGACGTGGAGAACCTGCATGTGGCCCAGCCGGACACCGGCGAGGAGGCCCTGGAGATAGCCGAGCACCTGGTGCGTAGCGGGGCCGTGGACGTGGTGGCCATCGACTCGGTGGCGGCTCTGGTGCCCAAGGCGGAGATAGAAGGCGAGATGGGCGACGCGCACGTCGGGCTACAGGCGCGGCTCATGTCCCAGGCGCTGAGGAAACTGGCCGGCGCGATCAGCAAGTCGAAGACTTGCGTCATCTTCACGAATCAGATCAGGATGCAGATAGGCGTCATGTTCGGGAACCCCGAAACGACTGCCGGCGGCAGGGCGCTTAAGTTCTACGCCTCGGTGCGACTTGACATCAGACGGATCGCCTCCATAAAGGACGGCGAGCGGGTGATCGGAAACCGCACGCGCGTCAAAGTCGTCAAGAACAAGGTGGCCCCTCCGTTCAGAGAGGCCGAGTTCGACATCCTGTACAACGAGGGCATTTCGCAGGAAGGCGAGCTCGTGGACATCGCGGCGGAGAAGAACATCATCGCCAAGAGCGGGGTCTGGTATTCGTACCAGGGCGAGAGGATAGGCCAGGGCAGGGAAAACGCGCGGCTGTACCTCAAGGAAAACCCCGAGATGGCGGAGAAGATAAGGCCCGCTGTGCTTGCGTCCCTTGGCCTCGTCCGCAAGGAGGAGAAGGTTAAGGAGGAAAAGGTTGAAGAGGAGAAGAAGTCCGCGGCAACGGCAAGATAGTCTTTTCTCCTCTGAAGCCGAACGCACAGACGGAAGCTCTGCCGGACAGGACGACGGGTCCGGCGGCAGTGGCCGGTCGGCCGGTCCGGTCTCCGGCGGCTCCGACAATCCCGAGCGGGTCCTCGAGAAAGCCAGGCAGACGGCTCTCAGGTTCCTGTCGCACAGGATGAGAACGGGCCGCGAGGTCCGTGACAAGCTCGCGGCGAGGGGTTTCGACCGAGGGACGGTCTCGACCGTGGTCGAACGCCTCACGGAAGTGGGGCTCATAAACGACGAGGAGTACGCGGCCGCCTTCTTGAGAACCAGCCTCAAGCTGAGACCCAGGAGCTACAGAGTCCTGCTGTCGGAGCTGGTCAAGAAGGGCGTGTCGCGCGAAACCGCCGGCAGGGCGATCAGGGAGTCGGTCGAGTTGACTCCCGAGGTCGAGGCCGCGAGACGAGTGATGGCGAAGGCCTCGCGGACGTACGGAAGGCTTCCCGATGGAGAACGCAGACGGAAGCTTTTCTCGTTCCTGGCCAGGCGGGGATTCTCGATGGACACAATATCGGAGCTTCTCGGGGAAGAGGAGAGATAGCCCCGCGAGGCCGTGGTCAGGGTGAGTTGCGGGGCGGCGGGCCGCAGGCACGGCGGGTTTCGGAGCGGCCTTCACAAGGAGAGCACGTTGAAGCTTTCGTCCAGTGAGCTCAGGGAAACGTTCCTGTCCTTCTTCCGCGAGAGGGGTCACACGGTGAGCCCGAGCGCGCCGCTGGCAGCCGGCGGTGACCCGACGCTGCTTTTCACCGCGGCCGGCATGGTTCAGTTCAAGGAATACTACAGCTCCGAGGGCCCTCTGGCCTTCACCCGCGCCGCGTCGGCGCAGAAATGCCTCAGACTGAGCGACCTGGAGAACGTGGGCAGGACGCTGCGTCATCACACGTTCTTCGAGATGCTCGGCAACTTCCCCTTCGGCGACTATTTCAAAGAAGAAACGATAGACTGGGCGTGGGAGTTCGTGACTCAGGTGCTTCACCTGGACGCCAGGCGGCTCTGGGTTTCCGTTTACGAAGAGGACGAAGAGGCCAGACGCATCTGGGAGGACAGGATCGGCATCCCGCACTCCAGGGTTATCTCGCTGGGGAAGAAGGATAACTTCTGGGGCCCGGTCGGCAGGACTGGAGTCTGCGGCCCGTGTTCCGAGATCTACATAGACCTCGAACCCGAGCCGGGGGCGATGGCCGCGGGCCCCGTGATTCCGGGAATAGGCTGCGGCAAACATGACTGCAAGCCGGGCTGCGAGTGCGACAGGTTCCTCGAGTTCTGGAATCTCGTCTTCCCTCAGTTCTACAAGGAAGAAGACGGCAGTCTCCGCGAGCTCAGGAAAAAGGGCATAGACACCGGGATGGGCCTCGAGCGGCTTGCCATGATAGTGCAGGGCAAGAAAACGGTGTTCGAGACGGACTTGCTGAAGCCCATAGTCGACAAGATGGAGGAGCTGCTGGAGAGGGAGATACCAGCCGGCAGCGAGGAGCGCGTCTCGGCGAACGTGGTGGCCGACCACACCCGCGCCCTGGCCTTCGCCTTCGCCGAAGGCATGATGCCTTCGAACGAGGAGAGGGGTTACGTGCTGAGGAGACTCCTCAGGAGAGCCTCGCGGCGCCTGAGGACCCTGGGCGCCCACCGGCCCCTGCTCCACAAACTGGTCGGCGTCGTCACGGACACGATGAAGGACGCGTACCCCGAGCTTTCGGCCAAGAGGGAGCACATCGCGCGCATCACGAAGGCCGAGGAGGAGCGCTTCGAAAAGACGCTGGAGCTCGGCATCGCGCGCTTCGAGGAGCTGGCCGCCAGACTGGAGGCCTCCGGAGAGAAGAGACTGTCCGGCCAGCACGTGTTCACCCTTTACGACACGTACGGCTTCCCGCCGGACCTGACAGAGGAGATGGCGCGGGAGAGAGGTCTCGAGACGGACTCTGCGGGCTTCGAACAGGAGATGGAGAAGCAGCGCAGCGCGGCCCAGGCCAAGTCCAGGTTTGTGAGTGAGCACAAGAAGAGACTGGACACGAAGGGCTGGACGACCCTGTCAAAGGGCGGGCACTCGAAGTTCGTGGGCTACAAGCGGCTCGAGGAGAAGGTGCTGATAAGGAAGTTCCGGCTGGCTGAGGGCGGCGAGGGAACGGAAGCGGGCGGCGGTGCGGTCGAGGGCGGGCAGGGCGCGACCGGCCAGGTAGCCGGCGGGCCCGAGGCCATCGAGTTCATACTGGACAGGACTCCGTTTTACGCGGAGTCGGGTGGTCAGCTGGCGGACTCGGGCCGGCTCATATCACAGAACTCGACCATAGAAGTCAAGGGAGCCGTGCTGTCCGGCAAGGTCGTAGTCCACCGGGGCAGGCTTGTGCGCGGCGCTGTTGAGCCCGGTCCTTACGACGCCGTCGTGGACCAGGGCACGCGGCTGCCTACGGCCAGAAACCACACGGCGACGCATCTACTCCACTGCGCCCTTCGCGCGGTGCTGGGCGACCACGTCAGACAGGCCGGGTCTCTGGTGGCGGTCGACAGGCTGCGGTTCGACTACACGCATTTCCAGGCCCTCTCCGCTTCCGAGCTGGAGGAAGTCGAGAACGCGGTCAACGAGCTCATCCTGGAAGACCTGCCGGTGTGTGAGAACGTTTGCAGCTACGCGGAGGCAATCCATGGCGGGGCGACCGCTCTTTTCGGGGAGAAGTACGGCGAGCGCGTGCGGCAGATCTCGGTGGGGACCAAGTCGAAGGAGCTCTGCGGCGGCACGCACGTGCAGCGAACCGGCCAGGTCGGGCACTTCCTCGTAGTGTCGGAAAGCGCAATCGGGTCGGGAGTCCGGCGAATAGAAGCGGTCACCGGCGCCGAGGCCCGCGCCAGAATAGTGGAACGGGGAAAGACCTTGCAGGCCGTGAGAGAGCTTGTGGGTGGAACCAGAGAGGAGCTCCTGGCAAGGACTGCCGAGCTGGTGAAGGCGCGTGAGACACTGGAGAAGAAATCCCACCAGGACGAGAAGACCAGAGCCGCGGCGGAAGTCGAGAGAATACTGTCCTCCGCGGAGGACGTCTCCGGCGTCAAGGTGGTCGCCGCCAGGGTGGACATAGCAGGGCAGGACATGTTGCGAGAGGCCGGAGACATACTGAGACAGAAGCTCACGAGAGGGGCCGGAATCATAGGCGCGGTGGTGGAGGGAAAAGTCCTTCTGCTTTCGTTCGTGGGCGACTCGCTTCTGGCCGAGAAGAAGCTGGCTGCCGGCGACGTGGCGCGCGAAGCCGCCAGAATCGTGGGCGGCGGAGGCGGCGGCAAGCCTCACATGGCGACGGCCGGCGGTCACGACGTCACTTCCCTGGACAAGGCCCTGGCCAGGGGACGCGAGCTCATACTGGACAAGATCAAGTAAGAGGATTCATTTGAATTCCACAATCGAACCGGGAAAGGTCTTCTCAAACCTCCTATCCGCTTCGTCCAGGCGGGGAAGCGCGTTCCTGGTGCTCGTGGACCCTGACAAGACAAGTCCCTCGCAGGCGAGCTCGCTCGCGCGGCTTGCCGAGGAGGGAGGCGTCGACGCCCTCCTGGTGGGAGGAAGCCAGGGTTTCTCCGGCAGTCTCGACGGCCTCATAGCAGCCGTAAAGGAATCCTCCGGCCTCCCGGTGGTCCTGTTTCCAGGCAGCGCCTGCCAGCTCTCGGACAGGGCGGACGCCATTCTTTTTCTTTCCATGCTCAGCTCGCGCAATCCGCAGTACCTGATAGGCGAACACGTGAAGGCGGCGCCCGTTCTCCGTCGCATGTCCATCGAGGTCATACCAACTGCCTACTTGCTCGTGGAATCCGGCACGCTTACGTCCGTTCAGTTCGTCACCCAGAGTCTCCCCATACCGCGTGACAAGGTCGACCTGGCCGTGGCGCACGCGCTGGCCGGCAAGTACATGGGCATGAGGCTGGTGTATCTGGAGGCGGGCAGCGGAGCGGGGGCGCCGGTGCCTGCCGAGATGGTTCAGGCCGTCTCGTTGACCACCGAACTTCCTGTCGCGGTGGGGGGAGGAGTGCGCACGGCCGAACAGGCAGGACGATTCGCGCGGTCGGGCGCCAGTTTTGTGGTCGTGGGGAACGCCATCGAGACGACCGGCGAGTTGTGTTTTCTCAAGGAGCTTTCCGAGGCCATTCATTTCCGTAGATGATAGACATACACTGCCACGTGCTTCCTTTCGTTGACTACGACGGTCCCCGGACGCTCGACGACTCGTTCAGGATGCTCGAGTGCGCCGGGAAGCAGGGCATAGACGTCATAGTCGCGACGCCCCACGTGGTCACGGCCGACCTTCCCGCCAAGATGGAGGAGGTCAAGGACGCACTGATTGTGCTCAGGGAAAAGGCACGAAGCGGCGGCACGGGAATAGACCTCAGACTGGGCGCGGAGATATACGTAGGGCCGGACTTGTACGAGTTCGTGAAATCCAATCCCGTGCTGCTGGAGGAGTCGGGGCGCTCGGTGCTGGTGGAGCTTCCGATGCACGACATCCCGCCGTACGCCCAGCCGCAGCTGGTGGCCCTGGCCGCGGACGGCGTGACGGCCGTGCTGGCGCATCCGGAGAGGAATCTCCGGGTCGTCAGGGACATCGATGTGCTCCAGCCGCTGGCGAGGGCGGGCGTGCTTTTCCAAGTCAATTCGGGCAGCCTGCTCGGAGACTTCGGCAGGGAAGTAAGGAAGACGGCTAACTCCCTGGTGAGCTCGGGGCTGTGTCACTTCGTGGCCAGCGACGCTCACAACTCGGGAAGCCGAGGCTTCTCGAACAGGGACGCGAGGGCGGCAGTGGAGAAGATAGCGGGCGAGGCCCGGGCCAGGACTATATTCGAAGACAACCCGGGCAAATTGCTGGGCAGAACACACTGGGGGTGATTCCAATCAAGGGACTTATTCTTAGCGGGGGAAAGGGAACGCGGCTCCGTCCCATCACTTTCACGAGCGCCAAGCAGCTCGTGCCGGTTGCGAACAAGCCGATTCTGTTCTACGGCATCGAGGCCATGCGGGACGCCGGCATCAAGGACGTCGGCATCGTGGTGGGCGACACGAAGAACGAGATTCGCGCCGCGGTCGGAGACGGAGGCGCCTTCGGGGTCAAGGTCACGTACATAGAGCAGGAGGCGCCGCTGGGGCTGGCGCACGCGGTCAAGGTGTCCAGGGACTACCTGAAAGACGACCCGTTTGTCATGTACCTGGGCGACAACCTCATCAGGCAGGGCATAACGGCGCTCGTGGAAGAGTTCAACAGGGAGAGGCCCAACTGTATGATACTGCTGGCCGAGGTGCCGAATCCCTCCGAGTTCGGCGTGGCCGAGCTCAGGGACGGACGCGTCGCGCGGTTGGAGGAAAAACCCAAGAAGCCCGCCAGCAACCTGGCCCTCGTGGGAGTCTACATGTTCGACTCACACGTGTTCGACGCGGTGGAGGAGATAAAGCCGTCGTGGCGGAACGAGCTCGAGATAACGGACGCAATACAGCGGCTCATCGACAAGAAGCTGGACGTGCGCTCCCACATAGTGACCGGATGGTGGAAGGACACCGGGAAGCTGGAAGACCTGCTCGAGGCCAACAGGATGATACTGCTCGACCTGCCGAAAAAAGTGGAGGGCACGATTCACCCCGACTCAACGGTCGAGGGACACGTCGTCGTGGGCCCGGGGACCGAGGTGGTGGGGAGCGTGCTCAGGGGACCCCTCATCATCGGGGAGGGCTGCAGAATAGAGCACTCCTACATCGGGCCGTTCACGTCGGTGCAGGACAACGTCCAGGTCAAGGAGAGCGAGATAGAGCACAGCATCGTGCTCAGCGGCAGCAGGATCTTCGGGATCGGCGCGAGGATACAGGGTAGCCTCATAGGCAGGGACTCGGAGATAACGAAGCCGGACCGAAAGCCCCGCTGCTTCATGTTCATGGTCGGCGACAGCAGCAAAATTGAAGTTCTCTGAGCGAGCCTGCGTGCGGCGATAAGGCTGCGCTTGTCCGCGAGGCATGCGCGCCGCTTGTCGTAAGGCCTGAGAGTGAGGAGTCGTGAGAGTACTTGTGACCGGTGCAAGGGGGATGCTGGGAAGCGACCTGTGCGACGTTCTGTCGGGCCGGCACGAGGTCATGGGCGTTGACATAGAGGACGGCGACATCACGAACCCGGACGTGGCCCGCCGTCTGGTAGTGGACGCACGGCCGCAGACGGTGGTCCACTGCGCCGCGTATACCGACGTGGACCGGAGCGAGAGCGAGCCCGAGAAGGCCCACAGCGTGAACGCGGACGGCACAGGCAACGTTGCCGCCGCATGCAGGGACGCCGGCTGCGCGATGGTGTACTTGAGCACCGACTACGTGTTCGACGGGAAGGCGGATAGACCCTACAGGGAGGACGACGTTCCCGCTCCGCTGGGCGTCTACGGCGCCTCCAAGCTGGAGGGAGAGAGACGGGTGCGCGAGGCCACGCAGCGGCACGTGGTGGTCAGGACGTCGTGGCTGTTCGGTCTCGGCGGCAGGAACTTTGTTGACACCATAATCAGGCTGGCGCAAGATAAAGAGACTCTCGAGGTCGTCAACGACCAGGTGGGGTCTCCGACTTTCACGCGAGACCTTTCCCGCGGCCTGGCCGGCGTGATCGGAAGCGACAAATATGGAACGTATCACGCCAGCAACGCCGGGACGTGCTCCTGGTTTGATTTTGCGCGTGAGATACTGGCGGCGTGGGGAAACGCCCGGACCAGGGTGCTCCCGATCGAGAGCGCCAGACTTGGCCGGCCCGCTAAGAGACCGGCCCTGTCCGTTCTGGACACGTCGCTGTTCAGGTCTACCTTCGGCTTCTCGATGCCTCACTGGAAGGACGCGCTGGCCGAGTACCTGGAGCTCAAGCGAAGGAGCGAACATTGAAACGCAGCCAGTACAAGGCCCAGGCCGAACGGTCCCTGCAAAGCTCGGCGGAGCTGCTCCGGAAGACGGCGGAATCGTCGTCTGAATGGGCCGCCGAGGCCGCCAGCCGGATAGTCGAGCGTCTCAGGAGGGGCGCGAAGGTCATCTGCTGCGGAAACGGCGGGAGCGCCGCCGACGCCCAGCACATAGCCGCGGAGCTCGCGGGGAAGTTCTACCTCGTGAGGCGGCCGCTTCCGGCCGTTGCGATCACGACGAACCCCTCCGCTCTGACCGCCATCTCCAACGACTACGGGTACGAGAACGTGTTTGCGAAACAGATAGAGGGTCTGGGCCGGCGCGGCGACGTGTTGCTCGCCTTTTCCACGAGCGGCCGTTCTCCCAACGTGCTCAGAGCAGTCGGTGTCGCGCGCAAGATGGGCATGTTCACAGTGGGGTTTACGGGAGCGAAGGGCGCGGCCTTCGCCAGGAAGTGCGACATGTGTCTCGTGGTGCCGTCTGACGACTGCCCGCGCATTCAGGAGGCGCACATAGCCGTGAGCCACTCAATCTGCTTTCTTGTCGAGAAAGCAATGTTCGGAGGCAAATGAAGAACTTTGTGTTGATATTAGTCAGTGTGTTGATCGCGGTGTTGGGGCAGCTCACGATGAAGCACGGCATCTCCTCCGGCCGTCTCGTGGCGAGGCTGGGCGAGGTGTCGAGCGTCTACGCCTACTTCATTTCCGCGTTCACCAATCCCTTTGTGCTGGGCGGGTTCCTGCTGTACGGGCTGAGCTCCCTGTTCTGGCTCATAGTGCTGGGCAGAGTCCAGTTGAGCTACGCCTACCCGCTCGTGAGCATGGGCTACGTGCTCGCGGTTTTCTTCTCCTGGCTCCTGTTCAAGGAACCGGTAGGTCCCATGAGGGTCGCCGGGCTGGCCGTAATCTGCGTTGGCGTGACGCTTCTGTCGAGGAGTTGACCCGTGCGCCCGTTTTTCCTGGTGCTGAAAGAGGCGAGGCCGCATCAGTGGGTCAAGAACCTCATTGTGTTCGCCGCGCTCCTTTTCTCGCAGAACCTGGGGCACGGCCCTCTGCTGGCGAGGTCACTGCTGGCGTTCGCGGTCTTCTGCCTCCTTTCCGGCGGCGTCTACATCTTCAACGACATAGTGGACCTGGACTCCGACAAGCTCCACCCGGCCAAGCGCAAGCGGCCGCTGGCGCTGGGGGAGCTGAGCGTCCCCGCGGCGAGTGTGGGGTCGGGGGTCTTCATCGCGCTGGGCATGGTGACCTCCCTGGTGCTGGGCCCCTCGTTCGCGGGGGTTTCGGCGGTCTATCTCATCCTGGGCGTGCTCTACTCCCTGTATCTCAAGCGCATCCTGATACTGGACGTTCTGACCATCTCCGTGGGTTTCGTGCTGAGGGCGATAGCGGGCGTTGAGGCGCTGCGCGGGCCGGTGCCGCGCATAGAACTGTCGCCCTGGCTTCTTGTGTGCACGCTGTTCCTGGCCCTGTTCCTGGGCTTCGGCAAGCGCAGGCACGAGATCGCTCTGCTCGAGTCACGAGCGACGGAGCACCGCAGCACTCTCAGTCAGTACACTCTTAGTTTTCTGGACGGCCTCATCTACGCCCTGATGGCCGCCACTCTGATCTCCTACGCAATCTACACGATCTCTCCCGCGACCATGGCGAAGTTTCACTCGACGAACATGGTGCTGACGATACCGTTTGCGGTCTACGGCATATTCAGATACACGTTCCTCGTCACCCAGAAACTGGAGGGCGGGAACCCGTCCGAGCTGCTGCTCACGGACGTGCCGCTGATCGCGACCGTCGTTCTGTGGTTCCTCAGCGTCGTGCTTGTGCTCGCGCTTTCCTAGTTGTCCAGCGCACGTTCTCTACCTGGAGTTGACCCGCCTGCGGCCGCGCCGCGTCTGACCGCCGGCGCCGCGTCACGGTGGACCCGGATGGCCGACGTCGAAATCACGCTCAAGGCTTTCGCGAAGCTCAACCTGTGCCTGGAAGTGCTGGGCAAGCGGGAAGACGGCTACCACGACATCCGTTCACTGATGGTGACGGTGGACCTGGCCGACACGCTGCGGGTCCGTGACGCTCGCTCCGGGATTTCCGTCGTCGTGGACGCGGCCGGCGTGCCTTCCGGGCAGGATAACCTTTGCTGGGAGGCGGCGGACGCCCTGAGACGGAGAACCGGAATCAGAAAGGGGGCGGAGGTCCGTTTGGAGAAGACGATCCCGGTCGCGGCCGGGATGGGCGGGGGGAGCAGCGACGCCGCCTGCGTTCTGGCCGGTCTCAACGCGCTGTGGGGCGCGGGGCTCACAGAAACAGAACTCGCCGACGTGGCCGCGGGAGTGGGGTCGGACGTGCCGTTCTTCATCCGGGGCGGACTGCAGCTTGCGGAGGGCCGGGGCGAGATACTGACGCCGCTGGAGGTTTTGCCGCGGGCGTGGTTCGTCGTTGCGGCTCCTGAGCTCGCGGTCAGCTCTGCCTGGGCGTACTCGGCAGTCAGAATGGGGTTGACAACCGCAACACACGCTACTAGAATGACATTGCTGAGCACAGTTCTCGATGCGGCCGGTGTGGTGGGAATCCTCCAGAATGACCTGGAGGGGGGAGTGGAAGAGAGCCATCCCGTGGTCCGGAGGCTCAAGGCGGCTCTGCTGGCGCACGGCGCAGCAGGCGCCCTCATGAGCGGGAGCGGGCCCGCGGTGTTTGGCGTGACTCAGGACAGGACTTCTGCAATCGAAGTGGCGTCGGCAGTCCGCGGTCCGGGCGTGGCCGCCTTCGCGGTGAGCCCGACGCGGTGCGGTTGGGCCGAAGTAGGGCGCCGATAGAGACGTGTGCCGTGCCGATAGATACGTCTGCCGCGACATTTTTCTCAGGACGTCCTGAATTACCGGAGGCTGCCCTGTGCATCTTGTTATGGCGTGGCCAGGCTGGCCGCGACGGCTTCAAAGGCGGTGACAGTTGATGCAGATTACGGAAGTCAGAATCACTCTCAGGGAGGATCAGAAGCTGCGGGCTTTCGCGAGCATCACGCTCGACAACTGCTTTGTGGTCAGAGGCCTCAAGGTCATTGAGGGCAGCGATCACAAGATGTTCGTTGCGATGCCCAGCAAGAAGAAGACCGACGGCACTTACGAGGACATAGCGCATCCCATCAACAACGAGTGCCGCAGAGAGCTGGAGGACGCCGTCCTCGGCGCCTACATGAAGGAGAAGGCCAAGCAACACAGCCTCGTAGGGAGCGGATGAGAGACCCCGTCTTGGGCTTGAGAACGCCGTCGAGACTACCGTCCTGACGCGGACACGAAAGTAAACGGAGTTGAGGCCTTGGGGCGTAGTCAAGCGGTAAGACACAGGATTTTGGATCCTGCATTCGGAGGTTCGAATCCTCCCGCCCCAAAAGACCTTGTCGGCAGGCTTCGCAAAGTGTGGCCCCGTGACAGTGAATGGGTCACGTTTTTGTTTGTCGTGGATTGCAGTCCGGTTGGTTACTTTCTGAATGGAGAGACGAGATGGACGAACTGAAGGTCTTCTCTGGAAACGCCAATCGTGAACTCGCGCGCAGGGTCTGCGAGTTCCTCAAGATCAGTCCGGGCG
The DNA here is from genome assembly GCA_964570935.1 of uncultured bacterium. GTDB lineage: Bacteria > Eisenbacteria > RBG-16-71-46 > JAFGJU01 > JAFGJU01 > JAFGJU01. Next base: position 21,403 of record CAZMZP010000013.1, on the reverse strand, counting down.
GCATAGAGGTCTCGGAGTTCAGCGACGGCGAGACCATGGTGAGATTCGACGAGAACGTGCGCGGGGCGGACGTCTTCGTGTTCCAGTCCACTTTTCCGCCCGCCAGCAACCTCATGGAGCTCCTCGTGATGCTGGACGCCGCCAGGCGAGCGTCCGCCAGGAGGGTCACGGCGGTGGTGCCCTATTTCGGGTACGCCAGGCAGGACAGAAAGGATCAGCCCCGGGTGCCCATCACGGCCAAGCTGGTCGCGAACCTGATCGCGGTCGCCGGCGCGGACAGGGTCCTGACCATGGACCTCCATTCGGCGCAGATACAGGGCTTCTTCGACATTCCGTTCGACCATCTGTACGCCGCGCCGGTCCTGATCGACCATCTCAAGACCAAGAAGTTCATGAACCCCGTGGTCGTGTCGCCGGACATCGGCAGCATAAAGATGGCCAGGGCCTTCTCCAAGCGCCTGGGAGCCGGCCTCGCGCTGATAGACAAGCGCCGGCCCAGGCCCGACGTCTCGGAAGTGGTGAACGTCATAGGCGAGGTCTCTGGAAGCGATGTCGTCATAATCGACGACCTCATCAGTACCGGGGGCACCATCGTGACCGCTGCCGAGGTCCTGAAGAAGAACGGCGCCCGCCGGGTCCTGGTCGGCTGTACCCACCCGGTGTTCGCCCGCGACGCCGTTCAGAGGCTGGAGGCGGCTCCGATAGAAGAGATTTTCGTGACGGACACCATCCCACACGCTCCGGGCACACTGCCCGGCAAGTTCACAATCCTCTCGGTCGCCGACCTACTGGGTGAGGCCGTAAAGCGTATCCACGAAGAGCGTTCCCTGAGCTCTCTTTTTGTGTGACCCGGACCTCTCCGGGCAGGAACCAGCGCCCCGTGCGATGGTGCGAGAGGCCGCGCAGCCGGCCCGACCGGCCGGTTTTTTCTTCACCCGGCGGGACCGGGGACAGTATATAATAAAGGGCTGTTGCCCGCGCCAGGCGTTGCCAGGCAAACGAACGGGCAGTCGTAACAGGAGGAATAGAAAATGGCCATCGTAGTCCTACAGGGGAAAGTCAGAACCGGCGTGGGCAAGGGAGTGGCCCGCCAGTCGCGAATGCGGGGGAACATTCCTGGCGTCATCTACGGCGAGGGAGAGGTGTCCGTCCCGTTCGAGGCGAGCAAGGAAGACTTCCAGGCGCTTATTCACACCGTGTCCGGAGAGAACGTGATCGTGGACCTCAAGCTCGAGGGCGACACCTCGGACAGAAAGGCGATCATCCGTGAAATACAACGCGACCCTCTCAAGGGCGCGATTCTGCACTTTGACCTGCAGCACATCTCTCTCACCGAGAAGGTGACCGTGGACGTGCCCATCGTCGTTGTAGGCGTTCCGATAGGGGTCAAGGACTTCGGTGGGATCCTTGAGCACATACTCAGAGAAGTGAAGGTGGAATGCCTGCCCACCGAAATCCCTCCCAAGGTGGAGCTGGACGTGACGTCCCTTAAGATAGGGGATTCCATTCATGTCAGCGACCTGGTCGTGGAGAAGGTGACCGTCCTGACCGACCTGGAGAGAGCCGTGGTAACGGTCCTGCCGCCTGCCGCCGAAGAGGTTCCTGTTGAGGTCGCCGCCCCCGAAGTGGCCGAGCCTGAGCTCATCAAGAAGGAGAAGGAGGCCGAGGAAGGAGAAGGCGGGGAGAAGGAAGGAGAGAGCTAGTCTGTGTGGTGCATCGTCGGACTGGGGAACCCAGGCAGACGATACAGGCTTACGCGCCACAACGCAGGGTCTCTCGTGGTGGAGAGACTCGCGCGTTCTCTGCCGTCCGTCTGGAAGAAGAAGACCAGGAACTTCGAGGCCAGACTGTGCCGCCTGGAGGACTCTGAGGTACTCTTGGTGACGCCGTTGACGTTCATGAACAGGAGCGGCGTCGCGATGTCCGAGGTTAAGCGTCGGTTCGGCGCCGTCGAGGGCGAGCTTCTGGTGGTCTGTGACGACACGGCACTGCCGCTGGGCAGACTCAGGCTCCGGAAGAAGGGAAGCGCCGGCGGGCACAAGGGGCTTCAGTCCGTAATCGACGAGCTGGGTACACAGAGTTTCGCACGCCTCAGAATCGGCGTGGGCTCGCCGGCTCCTGGCGAGGCTCTGGAAGACTACGTGCTGAAGAGACCGGGCCGGGAGGAGAAGAAGGACTTCTCGCAGGCCGTGGCCCTGGCCGCCGAGGCGGCCCTGGCCAGCATCGCCGAGGGCATTGACGTCGCCATGAACAGGTTCAACTGAGTCGTCCGGGCGACCGCCGTCGCTGTCCGCTCCCGCGGACGGGCCCCGGTCGAGGCACGACAATTGCAGAACGGGGGCTGCAGGGCGGGCGGGGCGATTGCGCCGACCCCGCGTAAACCGTGACCGGCTGCCTGCCGCGGCCGCTCGGCGGTGTCGCGCGGCTCGCAAACTCGGGGGGCGGTCGTGACAACGGCGTTGACACGGTGCCCGGTTCGCCTGCGGTCGTGACTATAGTTCTGGCAAACGCAGGCGGCGCGTGCGATAATCCATGGAAACAAGTACCGCGGTGTCTTCCTTCGCACCGCAAGTTGCCCAAGTACACACGTTCAACGTGTCGCTGCAGCGACAGCGTCCAAGGAGGTGGGAACTTAGTGAAGGATTACGAGGTCGTCTTCATTATCGACCCGGGATGCGATGATTCCCAGGTCGGTCAGGAAGTGGATACTGCCAAAGAAATCATCGCTTCCGGGAACGGCATGGTGCTCGAGACTGAGCTCTGGGGCAGGCGGAGGCTCGCGTACGAGATCAGGAAGAAGAAAGAGGGTACGTACGTCCTTATCCGTTTCAAGGGAGACCCCGCGCTTCTGGCGGAGTTGGCCCGCAGGTTCAAGCTCAACGAATCGATTCTTAGACATCTGACGGTCGTTTGCGAGGAGCCAGAGGGCCCGCAGCAGACCGGCGAGCCCGGTGGGAGAGAGGAAGAGGAATCCTACGAGGCCGAGAACAGCCCGGATTCCTGAGGTGCGGATGTGGTGGTCGGTGTGAGGAGGTAGTCGCATGTTCGAAGTGAAACTAGCTTCCATCAACAAGGTGATACTCTCGGGCCGGTTGACCAGGGAACCGGAGCTCAGGTATACTCCCGCAGGAGTGGCCGTGATGACCTTCTCCGTAGCTCTGAACAGAAGGTACAAGGACCAGAGCGGCGAGTGGAAGGAGGAGGTCAGTTTCGTGAACGTGGTGGCCTGGCAGAAGCAAGCGGAGCTGGCCGGCCAATACCTCAAGAAGGGCAGCGCAGTCTACGTGGAGGGCCGCCTCCAGAGCCGCTCGTGGGAGACCAGCGAGGGAAACAAGAGAAGCACGCTGGAAGTGCGGGCCGAACGCCTGCAGTTCCTTGACAAAGTGAGACGGGAAGAGGAAGGAGCCGAGCCCAAGCCGGAAGAGGAGGGCGCGGAGGACGTGCCGTTCTAGGAGCGGCTTCGTCGGGTCATCATGGAGGATTTATGGTAAAGGACAAAGAGGCAAAGACTCTCAGAAAGAAGGTCTGCAAGCTCTGCCTCGAGAAAGTAATCTTCATCGATTACAAGGACGATAAGCGCCTCGTGCGCTTTATCACGGATAGAGGGAAGATCGTGCCTCGTCGAGTGTCGGGAGCGTGCGCAAGGCACCAGTCCCAGATCTCCCAGGCGATCAAGAGGGCGCGAATCCTGGCAATACTGCCGTTTACGAGCGAATACTACAGATAAGCGTACTCCCTTACCCAAGCCCCCCCGTGCTGCCGAGACGCTGGGGGGTGCTTTTTCTGTGAGGTTGAACATGGAGATCATTCTACTAGAGGACATCGATGGACTGGGGAAGCGTGGCCAGACGGTGAAGGTTGCCGACGGCTATGCGCGGAACTTCCTGCTTCCGCTGGGAAAGGCCACGGTGTCGGGCGGGGCGGGCGCCAGGGTATTCCAGGAACAGGAGAAGAGGCGCGAGGCGAGAGACAACAGGATGCACAAGGACGCGGAGACGCTGGCGTCCGAGCTGGAAAAGGTGTCCTGCACCATCGCGGTCAAGGCAGGCGAGGACGACAGGCTGTTCGGCGCCGTCACGGCGGCTGACATCTCAGAGTTGCTCAAGAAGCAAGGCTTCCAGGTGGACAAGAGAAGGATCCTGCTGGAGGAACCGCTCAAGACTCTCGGTGTTTACAATGTGCCGATCAAGCTGTTCCACGACGTGGAGGCCCGGGTGAAAGTCTGGGTGGTCAGCGAATAGGCTAATTGAAGACCGGGACACGGCGGTCTGGCCCGGAGAGCATACGGCGGCACGGGTGGCGGCCACCGGCCCGAGGCAACGACGGAGGAGCCCGCAATGAGGAAGACGGTTGTTCTAGCGGTTCTCGCCGCGCTTCTTGTATCCGCGGCGACCGCGGCAATGGCGAAGGACACGGACAAGAAGAAGGCGGAGGAGCAGGCCCAGGACCCGAGCGAGAGAGTGCTCGTTAAGATCGGAGGCGTTGAGCTCACGGAACAGGAGTTCAACCTCCAGTTCAAGGCGGGAGTGGCGCGCATGCCGGCCGCGAATCAGCCGATGTTCATGAACCCACACGGCAGGAAGCAGTTTCTGGACATGATGGTCGACGAGAAGGTGTGGGTGAACGGCGCCCTGGAGATGGGGCTGGACAAGGACGAAGAGGTCCTGCTGCTGACCAAGATGTCCCGGGACCAGATCCTGCTCCGGAAATACTACGAGAAGGCCGTATACGAAAGGGCGAAGCCCACCGAGACGGAGGTGCGGGCGTTCTACGAGGCGAGCCCCAACAGGTTCATGGGGCCGGTCAGGGTGAAGGTGCGACACGTCGTGCTGCCCGACTCCGTGACCGCGAAGGCAGTGTTGAAGGAGCTCAAGGCGGGCGCGAACTTCGCGAAGCTGGCCCGCGAGAAGTCGATAGATTCAGTGTCGGCGGTGGGCGGCGGCGACCTGGGGCAGCTGACGGAGGGCGTGGCGCTTCCGGCGTCCCTGGCCGGCTCGGAGCAGTACGTCAGCACGGTATTCAAACTGAAGGCCGGCGAAATGAGCGACATCGTCCACACCAACCTCGGTTACCACATAGCGCTGGCGTACGAGAGGATCGACGCCGAGCTGCGGCCGTTCGAGTCGGTGAGAAAGCGGATCGAGGACTCGATTGTGTCGGAGCGCTCCCAGAAGCTGAGAAGCGAGCTGTTCGATATGCTGAAGAGGAAGTACGTCGTCACGTACATGATAGAAGACAGCAGCGCCGCTCCGGGCGGCGAGGCGGCGCAGCCGCCCAAAGTGGCGAACTCCCCCGAAGAGCTGTTCCAGGCGGCGATGGATTCCAAGGACAGCAACCAGAGGGTCGGCATCTACCGCGAGCTCATCAAGAGATTCCCGGACAGCAAGTACGCCGCCCAGGCGCAGTTCATGATAGGGTTCATATACTCCGAGGAGCTGAAAGACTACGACAAGGCCGAAGAGGCCCTCAAGGTAGTGATAGACAAGTACCCGGGCTCGGAGCTCGTGGACTCCGCGCGGTGGATGCTCAAGAACATGAGGGATTCCTCACAGACGGTCGGCACGGTGGACGACGTGAAGAGAAAGGCCGGGACAGGGAAGGCGGAGGAACGCTAGGAGGGGTGTGTCGTGATTGAGGCAAAGGTCGCGGGTCTCCAGTACGATGAAAAAGCCAAGAGCCACGTCGTCATTCTGAGCGAGGTCAGCGGCGGCAGGGTCCTGCCCATCTGGATCGGGCCGGCCGAGGCCAGCGCCATCGGCATGGAACTGCTCGGGAAGAAGTTTCAGCGCCCCCTCACTCACGACCTCATGGCCACGATAGTAAGAGGACTCAGGGCCACGGTGACCAAGGTCATGATTTCCGACCTGAGAGAGAACACTTTCTACGCGAACATCGTCCTGGAGAGGGAGAAAGACCACGAGATAGTGAACGTGGACGCCAGACCCAGCGACGGCATCGCCCTGGCGCTCAAGACCCACGCGCCGATATACCTATCCGAGAAAGTCCTGGAAAGCGCGAGAGAGGTCAAAGTCGCGAAACAGGCCCCCAAAGACGACAAGTTGAAGGCCGAGGAAGAAAAGACCGAAGAAGAGAGAGCGGAAGAACTCAGGAAGTTCCTGGAGGACCTCGACCCGGGGGACTTCGGGAAGCTGAGCCCTTAGTCTGCTGCTGACGCACATCCAACTCAAGACCACGCGCACAAAATCGAGCGGGGCGCGGACAGTCCGCGCCCCTCCATTGCGGGCTGCACCCCGGACCGGCCTCACGGTCATGAAGGAGGCTGCATGATGGCGCCGTACAAGGGCAAGACGCCCAGGATGGGAACGGGTGTGTTCGTCGCGCCGGGCGCGACCGTGATTGGTGACGTCTCGATAGGCGATCACTCCAGCGTGTGGTTCAACGCCGTGATTCGCGGAGACGTCAATTTTGTGAGGATAGGTGATTCCACAAACATACAGGACTCCTGCGTGCTTCATGTCGCGACGCGGGACTTTCCTCTGTACATCGGGAACGATGTCACGGTCGGACACGGCTGCATCCTGCACGGGTGCAAGATAGGCAACAGGTGCCTCATAGGCATGGGTGCCGTGATTCTGGACGGGGCAGAGATCGGCGAGGGGGTTCTCATCGCGTCGGGTGCGGTGGTGCTCCAGGGCGCCAGGGTTCCGCCCAGGACGCTCGTAGCCGGAATGCCCGCCTCAAGGAAGAAGGACGTGGACGCCGACACGCTCCGGATGATCGAGCAGTCAGCCGCGGACTACGTCGAGCTGGCCAAAGAGTACCTGGCCGGGAGCGCACAAGCCGGGCCGTAGGCCGGAGAACGGACTCACTCGGCCGCAGGCCTCGCCCGCCGGGCTGCTCAGCCTCACTTCGCCGTCTCACCGACCTTCTGCGCGGCCCTCACGACCACGAAATGAGGCGCCGTCTGCCTCGACGCGGACACCACAGTGACCATGTGCACGCCCTCTTCGCAGAAGAACCTGGCCGACCCGTCGTCCGAGAGCGGCACGCGGATGAAGTCGTCCAGCACCATGTCGGCCACCTCCCCGGCGACGCCTCCGGACGCCCTGACGCTCGACTCTATCAGGAGATTCGCCTTCAGACCCAGGTCCTCCAGCAGCGCGAGGTAGAACGCGTAGGCCACCCTGAGCGCCACGGCGCGCTCTCGCGGCTCGGACACAGCCGCCGTCCGCGTGACTACGGCGGGAGAGCTGGTCTGACGCAGCACGTAGTGAGCGTCTTCGTATACTCGCGGCTCCGCCTCCAGCACGACCTTGCCCCACCACGAGGCCAGCTTCGCGGCAAGTCCCGCGCCCGACCTGCTGTCGGGATAGTGGAGGACGGCCCCGTGGCCTTTGGCCGCGGCCTCTACTCTGATGTATCTCTGCGCCCCGAAGCGCTCCGAAGCCGCCACCTTCTCCTCGTCCGACCTGTCCGGCCCCAGCAAGAGCACGCGAGCACCGGCTCCCCTGAGAAGGGCGTCAAGCTCCGTTACGACGCGCTCACCGAAGGCCGATGCGGCGGCCCCGAGGTCCAGGGTCACTCGCGCCCCATGCAGAACTCCCAGGGCCACCGGCTTCATCCGTACAGCCACGGTCTCACTCGGCGGAAGTCCGGCTCCGGGCCCCTCCGGGATGAGCGACGGGACGTAGCCGATGCTGCTGACGATGAGCCCGTCTGCCTGGCCGGCCACCACCGCCAGTCCCTGAGGAGTCGTCACGGACCTCACGGTGTCTCGGTCCGTGACCTCCGCTCCCGCCAGGGGATTGCCGGTGCGCGCGTCCACTACACTCAGGCAAGTCGTGGCAGGACCAGACGGCGGGAGTGAGACTGAATCCGTGAGTCCCCTCGAGACTGCCCGCAACACCACCGTTTCCGCGCGGCCGCCGCCGTGGAAGATGGTGGACGCGATTCCGGCCCCAGTCGTGACAGTTTCGCGGGCGAAGACTCCGGCGGAACCGGAAAACACGACCGGCGTCCCGTCCCTGACCGGGTTGTCGTTTTCGTCGGACACGACGGCTCTGAGCAGGACTCCGGTCTCCTTCGGAGCGGCGACAGGGTCGGCCTCCAGTGACAGAGTGACCGGAGGCGGGTCGGTGTCGAAGCTCGCGCAGGTTCTGGCGGAGGAGTTGCCCTTGTTGTTGCGGAACGAGAAACAGAACTCGTGTCTGCCGCCGGCAAGCGGCTTCTCCGGCCTGGCCACGAGCTGCCTGCCGGACGGCTCCAGGCTCGCGTCTACGCGCACCCCGTCCAGCTCGCAGTCCACGGTGGGCGGGTCCACGGCCGTCCATTCCTCCTGCAGGGTGGCGGTGAGCAGCGGCCTGGAAGCACTCACAACGGTGTCGCGTGGAGCGAGCGAGGCGATCGCCGGAACACCCCTGGAGAAGTACTCCACGATTCCCAGGAAATAGGCCTGCGCCTCCAGCAGCTGCTTCTCCGCCAGTCTGAGCTTGTCCTCCACCCACGGATTCGTGATGTACGACGGCTCGCCCAGAACGGCCGGGCAGGGCGAGTTCCTCAGGACGAAGTAGTTGCCCGGCACAACGCTTCCCTCAGCGATCTGCAGTCTCTCCTGGAGCCGCAGGTGGACGAGCGCGGCGACGTCCCTGGACGGTCCGTCGTCCAGCATCTTGAAATACGTCTCGACCTGGTTCTTGTCCTTCGTCCGCGAGACGTCCGCGTTGTGGTGCAGCGACACGAAAAGATGAGGATTGAAAGAGGCGGCTATCTCCGACCTCCGGGACAGGTCCTGCCTCAGCTCGGCGGCGACCCCGCCCACGAAGTCCATGTCGGAGGAACGGGTCAGCAGAACGTCCGCGCCCGCGTCTCTCAGGAGCCCCCACAGATACAGAGCCACGCCCAGGTTCACGTCGGCCTCCGCGAGTCCGGCTGTCCCCAGGGCGCCCCTGAAGACACCGCCGTGGCCGGGGTCGACGACTATGCGCTTGCCCTTGAGACAGGCGACGCCCACGTCCTTCATGCTGGACGGAGAGGCCGCGTAGAACGGGGCGGGCGGCCTTCCGCGGGGCGGGGCGCAGCCCGCCGCGGCCAGCAGCAGCCCGGCGGTCACGAAACACACCGCGAAGGCGATGAAGCTCTCACCCGGCGCGGTCCTTCCACGTTTCATTCTGTGAGTCATGGTCCGTCCCCCTGGTTTTGCGTCCTCGGTCCGGCCTAGGATAGCCCATGGCGGGCGCGGCTTCAAGCCGTTCACTCGAACGGCCGGAGGAGCGGTTGGGCGCCCGCCGAGCGTCCGTCAGGGGCTTACGATATCTGGTAAAATGGCTTGACCGTACACACCACATCTGGTAGTTTGCGCTAGTAAAATGGGGAGAGTGTCACAGCCGTAAGCGAGCCAAATGGATACGGGAGAGATTCTCAGAAAAATACCGTCTGTTGAGGCGGTCCTGGAGAGCGGCCTGATCGCGCCGCTGCTGGGAAAATACCGCCGTCAGCTCGTGGTGTCGGCCGTGCGTGAGGCCGTGGCGGCGGAGAGGAACGCTATAGTCGCCGGCACGCGGACCGAGGTCTCGTCGGCCGCGGGAATCGCCGGGGCCGTCACAAAAATACTAGAGGCGAAGATGAAGAGAAGCATGAGGCGCGTCGTCAACGCGACGGGCGTCGTGCTGCACACCAACCTAGGCAGGGCCCTGCTTCCGGCCTCGGCCGTGGAAGCGGTCAGGGAAGCCGCGACTCACTACACAAACCTGGAATACGACCTGAACAAGGGCGAGAGGTCCACCCGGGAAGCTCACGTCGAGAGGTTGGTCCTGGAGCTGACCGGGGCCGAAGCCTGCCACGTGGTGAACAACAACGCGGGCGCAGTGCTGCTCGCTCTCAACTCTCTGGCGGAAGGCAGGGAAGTGATAGTGTCGAGGGGCGAGCTGGTCGAGATCGGCGGGTCGTTCCGCCTGCCGGACGTGATGGCCAAGAGCGGCTCCAGGCTGGTGGAGGTGGGTACGACCAACCGCACGACCGTCCGCGACTACGAGAAGGCCGTCGGGAAGGACACGGCGGTCCTTCTGAAAGTCCACAAGAGCAACTTCAAGATGACCGGTTTCGTGTCCGAGGTTTCTCTGGAGGAGCTGGTCGAGGTCGGCAGGAAGAGAAACGTCCTCGTCGTGGAGGATTTGGGCAGCGGGGCTCTCGTGGATTTCGGCCAGTTCGGCCTTCCCGGCGAACCGGTCGTGGCCGACAGGGTCGCGATCGGCGCGAGCGCGATAACGTTCAGCGGCGACAAGCTGCTCGGAGGCCCGCAAGCCGGGCTCATCGTCGGCGAGAAGGGACCCGTGAAGCGGATGAAGGAAAACCCGTTGAGTAGGGCCCTCAGAATGGACAAGCTGTCAATGGCCGCGCTGGAGGCCACGCTCCTGGAGACCCTCGGTGGGTCCGGGGTCAGGGAGGCAATGCCTTCGATCCGGATGATAGCCGAGACCGCGGCGGAAGTCAGGGAGAGGTCGGAGGCGCTGTTGGCGCGGCTCGGGCCGATCTCCGAAGCTCTGAGGATGGGCATGCAGGAAGGGACGTCGCAGATAGGCGGCGGCGCGCTTCCCGAAGCGGACGTCGGGACGTGGCTCGTCTCGTTGACCAGCGCGTCACTGGACGCGAACTCGATCGAGTCCGTTCTGAGGGACGGACCGGTGCCGGTGGTGGCCAGGATAGGAAAAGGCGCCGTGTATCTCGACCTGAGGACCGTTCTTCGGGAGGACGAGCCGGTGGTCGAAGAAGCGCTCAGGCGAGTCGCGGACGCGGCGCGAAGGAAACAGTAGATGGAGACACAAGGTCGAGACCCCGGGAGCACCTTCTTCCCGGAGGTGAAAGCGCCGCGGGACCCGCGCGTCGCGGGCTCGGAGTCCTACGAGAGCGCGGAGCAGATAGCGGCGGACCTGAAGACCGCGCTGCTGGCGGAGTTTCGTTACGACACGGACGCCGGGCGTTGGGAAGAGGACCTTTCGCTTCTGTCGGAGGCCGGCTGGGTCGGCCAGTGCGAGAAGCTCGTGCGAAGGCTCGTGCAGCTGCGCGAGGCCTCTCCGCTGGACGTGGTGGCGGTGTGCGCTCTGACCGACGGCGTTCCGATGAAGCCCTTCATGTACTCCCTGGGGATCGCCATGAGAGGGCTGCTCCAGAGAGTAGTGCTGATGGACTGTGACCTGAGGGCCCCCTCGCTTCACACCCCGGCGGACGGCCGGGCGGTCGAGGGATTCATAGACATGGTCAAGTACGGGTGTTCGTTCTTCACCGTCTCCCGGGAAACAGGAGTCTCCGGTCTGTACGTCATCGGCGCGGGGTCGCATCCCGTTCTGTCAGAGGGAGAGCTGGTGGGCAAGGACCTCGAGAGGACTTTCAATTCGCTCAGGACAAAGGCCGACGTCACGTTCGCCTGCGTGCCTCCGTTCCTCCCGGGCAGGAGGGTGAACCCGATACTCGGATGCGTGGACGGCGTGCTCGTTTGCGTGAATAGGTCCTCCGCCGGAAAGTCTGGAATCGCCGGGAGCTTCACGCGGCTGTGGCAATCGGACGTGCCCGTCCTGGGCGCCGTAAACCACGAGCCGAAGGATTTCGAGGAGAGGAAGACTATCGTGCTGAACGTGGCCTCTCACGCGAGCGAGCCCGAACGGCCGTTGGGCAGCGGGAGCGGCACCGTCGCGGGCACGGCCGGGCCGGCGCGCAGGGACCCCGGGACGGGCGCGGACGCGGAGGCCGCGCAGAGGATAGAACTGGAATTTACCCCCGAATGCCGGCCGCTCCTGTCGGAGGGCGAAGACTCGGGCGATTCGGGGAGCGCATTCGGCTCGCCCGCTGGAACGGAGGCCGGCGCCGGAATCGGCGGGTCCGGTCCCGAAGGCGCGGCGGACCGCTCGACGGGACTGCGGGTGAGGAGGCGGTCCTGGAGCCGCGTGCGCTCGGTGGAAGAACGTTTTCTCGAGAGGGAGCTGTTCGGCAGAAGGAGAATCTCGTCCAGACTCGCGTTCCTGATAGGGCTGCCGGTCGTCCTGGTCGCCCTGGTAGTGGCGGGCGTAGTCTTACCGAGGATGGCTCGGGTGCCGGGCGAGCAGGTGGACGCTGACATGATGCGGTCGATCGTGCTGCCGGGCTCGGACGGCATAGTCGGAGCCCGAGAGATCGAGACGGCGCTCGTGGCGCCGCCAGCGCTTTCGGGCGGACAGAGCTCCGCGGCCCCCGCGCTCGGGGCGGCCACTTACTACGTGCACGTCAGCTCTCACAAGACGTACGAAAACGCTGTGCTGGATTCGTCCAGGATCGCGGGGGCGGGTTTCCGCGTCTCGCTGCAGTTCGTCCAGCTGAGCGAGCTCGGGCAGTGGTACAGAGTCCTGGCCGGTCCGTTCCACACAACTGCCGCGGCGCGGGCGGCGGCCGCCAGGATAGAGCCGATGGGGCTCGCGAAACAGGTGAGGATAATTCAAGAAGGAGTGGACCAGTAGATGCTTCTCAAGAAATTAGAGCTTCTTGGCTTCAAGTCTTTCCCTGAGAAGCTGAAGATCGAATTCGGCCCTGGCATCACGTGCATCGTGGGGCCGAACGGCTGCGGCAAGACCAACATAGCCGACGCCATACGGTGGGTCCTCGGAGAGCAGAGCGCCAAGGTGCTGCGCGGCGGCAGCATGGGCGACGTGATATTCAACGGAACGGCGAGGCGCAAGGCAGTCGGAATGGCGGACGTGGCCCTCACGTTCTCCGACTCCGGGCCGGTGCTCCCGCAGGGCTACGAGGAAACGAGCATAAACAGGCGGCTCTACCGGGACGGCGTGAGCGAATACTACCTGAACAAGACTCCATGCAGACTCAAGGACATCAGAGACACCTTCTTCGATACCGGCGTCGGCTCGCACGCCTACTCGCTCATCGAGCAGGAGATGGTGGATAACGTCCTGAACGACCAGGGCGGGCAGCGACGACTGCTGTTCGAGGAGGCCGCAGGCATCACAAAATACAAAGCGCGCAAGAGGGAGGCGCTGCTCAAGCTGGAGGCGACCGAGGGCGACCTGGTGCGGTTGAACGACATCCTGGTGGAGATCGAGCGCGAGGCCAATTCCCTGCGCAGACAGATAGCGAAGGCCCGCAGGTTCAAGAGGCTCCAGGACGAGCTGAGGAGCCTCGACCTCTGTCTGGGCTCGCTGGCCTACAGCAGGCACGACGAACAGGCGAGCGAGATCTCGCGCCAGCTCGAGGTGTGGCAGTCGAAGAGGGAGGAGGCCACTACTGCCACGAGGTCCCTCGACGCGGCTCTGGAGCAGGCGAAGCTGAGCATGCTGGAGGAGGAGAAAAGACTGAACGCGGCGGCGGAGGACCTTGCGGAGGTGGAAGAGCAGCGGACCGTCGTGGGCGACCAGATCCTGGTGTTGAACGAACGGCGGCAGGCGCTGACGTCGAAGTGCGCGGAGCTCAGGGAAGACATCCTGCACGTCGAGGCCAAGATAGAGGCGGACGTGGCGCGGACTCAGGAGACTCGCTCCGAGCAGGAAGCCGTTCAGGCGGCCCTGGCTGAGAAGGAGCGGCTCGTCAAGGAGATGGAGAAGGAGCTCACGCTCAAGGACCTCCGGCTGGCCACCGTCAGGAATGAAATGCACACGCTGAGGGAGCTTCTGGACAAGGCCCGCGGCCAGGAGACGCAGCGCGCGGCGAAGCTGGACGAGCTGGCCTCCCTGCGCGGGGAGCTGGAGCGGCAGCTGGCGGCGGCGGCCGGCGAGGCCGGCCTGCTGTCAGGCAGGCTGTCCGAGCTCCGGACCGTCCACGCGGAAGCGGACAGGGAGGTCTCGTCGGGACGGCTCGAGCTGGAACGGCTGGAGTCACAGGTCTCGGAGAACGAGAGCCGCAAGCAGTCACTCGAGGTCGAGACGGCGGAGGCGTCCAGGAGGGAATCCGGCCTGGCCGGGGAGGCGCAGAAGCTGGGCGGCCTGCTGGCCGCGCTTGAGCGCACGGCCATGGACCACGGCGAGAGAAAGGACTTGATGCGCCGCGTGCTGAAAGAGTCCTCCGCCAGCGTGGTGGGAATCTTGGAGGACCTCGTTCGCGTGCCGCCGGACCTCTGCGCAGCCTTCGACGCGATGCTGTATGAGTACGGCCCGGTAGTAATAGCGCGAGACAGGGATTCGGCCAGGACTTGTTTCGAGGCGCTCAGAGAGCTGTTCCCTGGCAGGTTCAGCGTCCTGGTGCCCGGCCCGGAAGTCTCAACGGGTACCGGGCCGGTTCAGGCCGGCGGCTCCGCGAGACCGGGGTTGTTGGGTGAGGCGGCCGGGTTTGTCGAATGTCCGCACGAGCTCAAGCACGCGCTCGGCGCGCTCCTGGCCGGGTCGTTTCTTGTGGAGAAGATACAGGACGCCGGTGAGGTCCGGGGAACGGACTCTGCCGAGGTCAGGTTCGTCAGCCGCGACGGCGGGACGATACTGAGGGGAAACATGCTCACGGGCGGAAGGCCGTCCGAACCCGGGAGCCTGGAGGTGCAGAATGAACTGGCCGGCCGCAGGGCTGAGCTGGAATCGGTCCGTGCCGCTCTGGCGGAGTCGCGACGGACGTTGGCCGAGCTCGCGGTCAGGAAGGCGGGCCTGGAGGGCGCCGGAAAAGACCTGATGTCCCGTCTGGCCGAAACGCGTGAGGCGCTGTCTTCCAGGGAAAAGAACATTTCCGCCTCCGCCGCCGAGGTCGCTATGACTGAGGCGCGACTCGCGGCGCTGGCCCGCACCAGGGGCGAGCTGGAGCAACGGGCGGCCCAGCTGTCGAACGACGTCGCCGGCTTCGAGAAAGAGCTGGTAGTGTTGAGAGACTCTCTGTCTCCGATGGCAGCGGAGTTCGACAGGCAGTCGGCCGTCGTGCATGCTCTGGAAGAGGAGAGGGAGTCGGCTCTCGCGCAGTTGAGCGAGCTCAGGATGTCGGAAGTGCGGGAGTTCTCAAAGAAGAACGGCCTCCTGTCGCTGCTCAGAAGGCTCGAGGAGGAGAAGACCCTGCTGACGGGGGAGGCGTCGCGCAAGAGCCAGGCTCTTGCGGATTCCGGCGCTCAGCTCGAGGGCGGGGGAGCCGAGCTCGTCCGGCTGGAAGAAGACGCGAAGAGACTCGACGAGAGCCAGGCCGAGAGACAGGCCAGGCTGGACCTGGCCAAGTCCGCGTATGGCGCGGCCAGAACGCAGATAGAGGGACTGGAACTCAAGCTCAAGGCGCTGAGAAAAGAGCACGGCGACCTGTCGGAGCGCGTGCATTCCCTGGAAATGGACCTCACACGGCAGAGGATAGAGCGCGAGGGTGTGGTGAGGCGCGTACACTCGGACTACGGGGTGGACCTGACTGCCGAATCTGTGAGCCTCCCGGAGGGGCTGGAACCCGACCAGGCGGAGAAGAAGCTGGAGCACCTGAGGGAGATAATCAGGGGGCTGGGCCCGGTGAACCTCCTGGCCTTGGAAGAATACGAGAAACGAAAGGAACGGCTGGAGTTCATACAGAACCAGAGGAACGACCTGCTGCAGGCGAAGGGCTCGCTTCTGGAGGTGATACAGAAGATCAACGAGAAGGCCTCCGAGATGTTCATGCAGACGTTCAACAGCGTGCAGGAGAAGTTCCAGGAGACGTTCACGACTCTGTTCGAGGGCGGCGCAGCGGAAATGCGTCTCGTCGGAGACGACCCGCTCGAGGCGGGAATAGAGATCGTGGCCAGGCCCAAGGGCAAGACGCTCCAGGGCCTGAACCTCCTGTCGGGCGGGGAGAAGGCACTGACCGTGATATCGCTCTTGTTTGCCATCTACCTTGTGAAGCCCAGTCCCTTCTGCATGCTTGACGAGGTGGACGCCCCGCTGGACGACGCCAACATAAACCGCTTCCTCAAGATGCTGAAGAGGTTCGATGACAGGACTCAGTTCATCGTCATCACCCACAACAAGAAGACCATGGAGGCCGCGAACTGCCTGTACGGCGTGACGATGCAGGAACCGGGCATCTCCAAAGTGGTCTCCGTGCGGTTCAAGGGCAACGGCGACTCCCCGGAACACGCGTCGGCGCAGAAGGAGGAGGCGGTGGCCGCCGGGACTTGAGCCCTTGCTCGAGGCGGCGCAATCTGGGAGAATAAAGTCGGCAGGCCCGGACGGGCCTGCCGATTTCTGTGACCCGGAAGAGGCGTTTGACATGGCGATGCTGGACAGACTGAGAAAGGGGCTGGAGAAGACCCGGAAGACTCTCAAGTCGGGCATTGGCAGGGCGCTTTCGCGCGAGGCGCCTTCCGGGCAGACTCTGGCGGACATAGAGGAGCTGCTGCTGTCGACGGACGTGGGAGTCTCGACGGCGGAGCGTCTGGCGGAGAGCCTCCGCGGGTTTGCCGGGGCCGGCCCGACTAAGTCCGATTCCGACCTCTTCGGCTTCATGAAGCAGGAGATCCTCGGCCTGATGAGGAAGCCGATGGCACGGCCCGAGGCCAGGGGCAACCCCCACGTCGTGCTGGTGGTCGGCGTGAACGGCTCGGGCAAGACCACCACCATCGGTAAGCTCGCAAAGAGGTTCGCGGACAGGGGAGAAAAAGTGCTGGTCGCCTGCTCGGACACCTTCCGGGCGGCAGCCGGGGAGCAGATGGAAGTCTGGGCGCAGAGGGCGGGGGTCGAGATTGTGAGGCAGAAGCCGGGGGCCGACCCGGCAGCGGTGGCGTACGACGGGGCCGAGGCCGGGCTGGCGCGCGGGTCCACCGTCGTAATGGTGGACACGGCCGGGCGACTCCACACGAAGGTCAACTTGATGGAGGAGCTCAAGAAGATACGGAAGGTGCTCGAGCGAAAGATACCCGGCGCGCCTCACGAGGTGCTCCTCGTGGTGGACGCGAGCACCGGGCAGAACGCGCTCGTGCAGGCGCGCGAATTCGGGGCGTGCCTGGGAGTCACGGGCATCGTGCTCACAAAGCTGGACGGGACAGCAAAGGGAGGGGTCGTGGTCGCGATAGCCAGCGAGATGGACATCCCGGTGAAGTTCCTGGGAGTGGGAGAATCTCTCGAGGACATAGTGGAGTTTGACCCCGATGAGTTCGTGGAGGCGCTTTTCTCCCCGGACTAATCAGTGCTTTCCCATCGAGGACGATGGACATGTTCAAGACTAAGACGTCGGCGGCGGGGCTTTCAGTAGCCTCGAACGCGTTTCTGGTGGTCATTAAGGTCGTGGTCGGTCTCTCGACCGGCAGCATCAGCGTCATGTCGGAGGCCGCTCACAGCGGCATGGACCTGATCGCGGCGGTCATCGCCTGGGTCAGCGTGCGCGTGTCGTCCAAGCCGCCCGACGAGGACCATCCATTCGGTCACGGCAAGTTCGAGAGCGTGAGCGGAACCGTGGAGGCGGTGCTCATTTTCATAGTGGCCATCTTGATATTCAACGAGTCGGTGAGAGAGCTCATCCGCGGGCCGTCCATCAGGTCGACTGACGTGGGTCTTCTGGTGATGGGTGTCTCGGCAGTGGTCAACGTGTTCGTGTCGCGACTGCTTTACCGGGTGGCCGCCGCCACGGATTCAATCGCCCTCGAGGCGGACGCCAAGCACCTGTCAGCCGACGTGTTCACCTCGATCGGCGTTTTTGCGGGCCTGTTGGTCGTCAAACTGACCGGCCTGAGGGTGCTCGACCCCATAGTCGCCATTCTCGTGGGAGCGCTAATCGTCAGGACCGCATACAGCCTGACCGCGAAGACGCTCAAAGAGCTCCTGGACGCGAAGCTGCCCGACCAGGAGAAGCGCAAGGTCGAGCTCATCCTGTCCGAGCACTACAGCGAGTTCGTCGGGTTCCACAGGTTCCGGAGCAGAAAGTCCGGCAGCACCAGGCACATCGACCTGCACCTGGTGGTCTGCAGGGACAGGAGCGTGGACGCGGCGCACGAGCTCTGTGACCATCTGGAGGCCGACATCAGGAGCACGATCCCGTCGGTGAGCCTGACGATTCACGTGGAGCCGTGCAAGATAGAGGCGGAAAGATGCGACGAAGAATGCCCCGAGAAGAGGGCGTGAGACTCATTGTCTGCCAGGCCGTTCCGGCTTGGCATCCCCGTAGAGCTCGAGATAGCGCCTGGCCGCCCTGCTCCTGAGTCCCTTCTTTCCCTTCCCGTGCGCCTGGACGATGTGACTGACAACGTCGTCCTTTCTTGTCCCGCAGACCGGACAGACGTTGCCCCTGAAACGCGAGGCCGGGATCTTGCCGAACCCGAACAGGCCCGTGGGGAAGAGCAGGACCCACAGCACCACGGGGAGGAGGATACCCGCCGGCGCCAGAAATCGCACCAGCAGCGTCTGTGAATTGAGGGACGGCGAGAAAAGAAGCACCCGGAGGGACAGATACACGGCGTGGAAGGACAGCAGCAGCAGCAGGCCCAGCAGCGTGGACTTGAGTCTCCTCCTCAGCGGCACGGGCGCGGATGCGAAGGCCAGAGACAGGAAGACGATGACGCCGACCGGAGTCAGCTCCACGTCGCACGCCCTGCTCTTCCCGGGAAGGGCCGAGAAGAAGTGAATCGCCTTCGCGTCCACCTCCATGCCCGTGGGCTGGTACCCGAACACCTTCAGTGGCACCAGCACCGCCTTTCCCAGCGCCAAGAGCGTGTACTCCCCGACCAGCAGCCAGGCCACGAAGAAGCAGAACGAGAGCACGAGCAGCTTAAGAAGAAATAGGGATAGTCTTTTCACGTCCGACCAGCTTCTCTATCCAGAAGACCACCAGGGCCACGACGAAGATAATCAGCGCCACCTGCCAGAAGTAAAGATGCGCGAAGTCGAAGTACTGCGGTTTGTACGCGAGAACCAGGGCCATTATGACGAGCCTGAGGAGGTTGAACGCCAGTATGAGCGGAAACCCTATGGCCAATCCTATGAGTTTCTTGCTGACCGGGGAAGGGTAGGCGACCACCACGCTGAAGAAGAGGACTAGGGCGGTGTAGCCAGTGCATTCCGCTATGATGGAGAGCCCGCTGGCGCCGTACGACACGAACACTCCGTCCACGCTCACCTTGAACCCCAGCAGGCTCAGGACCCCTCCCAGCCAAGAAGCCGTAATCGGGCAGAGGCTTTGGACCCCCGGGGGAAAGGTCTTCAGAACGTACGGCACTGCCCACAGGGCGGCCCACAGGCCGAAGAAAATGACCAGAAACCTGACCACCTGTTTTCTGCGGCTGGGGGCCTTACTCTTCTTGTCTCTTGCCATTGCCTCACCTTGCGCTAGTCGTCTCCAAGGAGGTCACGCCCCTCGGGACAGAGGCCGCAGAGGCGCGCCGCCAGAACGCCACAAGATTACGACAGGCCGTCCGTTCAGTCAAGACCGCCGGCGGGGGCCGATTGTGACGTCACCCTGTCCGTCAATCCGCCTCAAGTTCCTGCCACAGTTGCCGATATGAGTAAGGAAAGCTCTTTCCACGGTCCTTTCGCCGCGCTGTGCGCGCAGGTTAAGGAGACGCGTTTGCCGCAGAACCCGACCACGAACCTTCTCCGCGAGACCGACGAAGAAACCGCCGCGGAGGCGAAGGTCTGCACGCTGGAACGACAGCTCAAAGCCCTCAAGGACGTGACCGCCGCCGCGGCCCGGCTGACCGACCCTGAAGAGCTGCTGGAGACTCTACTCGCGCAGTTAATGGAGGTCAGCGGCACCGACGCGGGGGCCGTCTTTCTGCACGACAAGAACGGCGCGATGACGCAGGTCTCGTCCGTCAACATGACGGACGACCTGGCCGGCCATTTGGCCTCCTGTCCCGATGACGTGGAGAGCGCCGCACTGCGCGACGCTCCGAGGTTCGTGGAAGACACGACCTCCGAATGGGGATGGGCTCGCGAGGCCGAAAGCGCGTGCCGGTCCGCGATAAGGCTGCCGCTCACGGCCCGCAATCGGCCGGTAGGCGTTCTCGTGCTGTCCTCGAGCGGTCAGCGCTTTTTCTGCGAAGAGAAGCGGGAGTTGCTGACTGCGATGGGAAGAGAGATCGGCATTCTGGTGGAGAACACCAGCCTCTTCCGGTCGCTGCAGGAGGCGTACGACGAACTGCAGACGGCCTACGAGGTCAGCGTCGCGATAAGCCAGAGCATCGACCTCGACAGGACGCTCAAGCACGTGGTGCACAGCGCCAGGAAGGCGCTGAGCGCCAGCAACTGCTTCCTGTTCCTCCTGGACGAAAAGAGGAATGAGCTGGCGGGCGTGGCCACCAGCACGGAGGACCAGGAGTTCCATGACCTCAGGATCGGCATGCGGGAGACCGTGGCCGGCGTGTGGGTCGTGAACGAGAAGCAGCCGCTCAGCATCAGGGATCTTTCGACGGACCCGCGCGCGTGCGCACTGCTCAAGGACAGGTACGGCCAGAAGTCCGCGCTGTTCGTCCCGCTGATCGTGAACGATTCCGCGATCGGGACGATGGTGTTCGACGACACCCAGAAGGAGCGTACGTTCACCGAGGCGGAGATCAGGAGGGCGCAAGCGATCGCCAACCAGGCTGCCCTGGCCATCCAGAGGGCCAGGCTCTACCAGTCCGTGAAGGAAAAGATGCAGGAGGTCACGGTCCTGTACGAAGTCGGGCGCACCTTGACGTCCACGCTGCACCCCGACACAGTGCTGAACGAAATGCTGCACATACTCAGGGAATCCTTCGGGTACGTGCACTGCGCCATTCTGCTCCTGGACGGCAGTCCTACCGAGCTGTACGTCAAGGCCTCCAGCGGCTACGCGAAGGACACGCACAAGGTGGACCGCCTGAGGATAAAGGTGGGGCACGAGGGCATCACCGGCTGGGTGGCGGCCACAGGGCGGCCGTTGTACGTGCCCGACGTGGAAAAGGACCCCAGGTACATCCCCGGGATGAAGGGCGTGAGGTCGGAGATCGCTCTGCCTTTGAAAATCGGGGAGAAGATGTTGGGAGTGCTGAACGTCGAAAGCACCGAGCTGGGCGCCTTCCGCGAGAGAGACGTCAGGATCCTCTCCTCGCTCGCGGCGCAGGCAGCCGTCGCCATAGAGAACGCGAGGCTTTACGCCGAGATTCAGGAAAAGGCCGACGAGCTCAACGCCGCCTGCAGGGACCTCGAAGTCTCGCGGGAGAACATACTCAAGGCGAACGAAAGACTGCTGGAGACGGACCGGCTCAAATCCGAGTTCCTGGCGACCATGAGTCACGAGTTACGCACTCCGCTCACCGCGATCATCGCTTACACCGAACTGATGAGGGACAGCAGGGTCGACGAGCGCCAGCGGAACGAGTTCCTGGAGATAGTCGACGAACAAGGCAACCGTCTGATCCAGCTCATAGACGACTTGCTCGACCTGTCCAAGCTCGAGCGAGGAAAGATGCAGCTCAACCTCGAGCGGGTCGACCTGAACGAGATAGTGCTCTCGGCCGTTCAGACGATAAGACCCACTGCCGAAAAGAAGGGGCTGGAGCTCACCACCGCATTCTGTCCGTCGCTGCCACCCG